>NZ_JBEXSH010000128.1:0-14450 GCF_040613555.1 Streptomyces sp. NPDC006265 | reverse complement strand
GAGGGCCTCGCGGACGATCGAGTGCGGCGGATTGAGGGCCAGCCCTAGGCCGAGCAGCATGAGAGAGGCAAGACCGGCGGCCAGGACGGGGGCCACCTGGCCGGTGTATCGGAAGAGATGGGCGCGCATCAGCATGGCCAGGCCGGTGGCCAGGGCCAGGAGCTGGGCCCAGACGTTCTCGGAGAACCCGAGGACCGCCGAGGAACCGACGGCGAGCAGCGCGCAGCCGCCCACCAGACCGACCAGGAGTTCGTGTCCACGCCGCGCCTGGGCGGCGACCCGCTCGGCGTCGACCGGCTCCTGGGGGGCGGGCTCTGTGTCGTACGCGCTGCGCGGGGCCGTGTTCGGGGTGTCGAAGCCGATCGGGAGCCGGGCGAAGCGCATCGACAGGCCCGGCAGGAAGGCCAGGCCTCCGACGGCGATCGGGGCGCACAGGGCGGCGATCTCGGACGGCGTCCAGTCGGCCAGGATCGCCGCGAACACGGCGATCAGGCTGATGGCGGAGGCGACGACGAAGCCGACGAACGGGCCGTCCCCGCTCGGCGAGCACAGGGTGAGCAGGACCGAGGCCAGCAGCACCGCCGCGCAGGCGAGGAGGAACTGGAGCCGGCCGATGCCCTGTCCGTCGGCGAGCGGCAGGAGACCCGAGCCGGCCACGCCGACGTTGGGGAGCGCGCCGAGCCCCAGGGCGATGGCCGAGGCCCGGTCGTCATAGACCCGGGCGCGCACGCAGGCCAGGACGACCAGGAGGACACCCGCGACGCCGGCGAGGATGCCGGGCAGGCTGTTCATGTCGTGCAGCGGGTCGCCCATCCAGGCCACGAAGGCCAGCAGGACCGGCAGTACGCCTCCCCCGACGAGACCCGCCGCGCGCGTCAGGTCGCCGCTCCACAGGGCGCGCTCGCTGGTCACGGCGGAGGCGACCGCCTCGGAGACATCGTCGAAGACAGCGGGCGGCAGCGACTCGGAGAACGGGCGCAGCGCGAGGAGTTCGCCGTCGAGGATGCGCTGGGCGGCGAACGAACGGGCACTGTCGAGGACCGTGCCGTCCCGGCGGACCAGGTGGTAGCCGACGGGCGCGCCCTCGGCGGAACTTTGCCGGGTGAGGGTGAGGATCTCCGGGTAAAGGTCGGCGACCGGGATGTCGTCGGGCAGCGCCACGTCGATCCGGCTGTCGGGCGCGACGATGGTGACGCGGCAGAAACCGAGACCCGTGCCCGCCCCGGCGGGAGTTCCCGTACCGGGTCCCCTTCCGGTGGCTGCCACGGAGGCCGTCATGCTCACCTGCTGCTCCCCCTCAGTGATGATTCTTTACCTACGGTACGGAAGTCCTGCGCGGCTTTCCCGTCCCCCGTGACCGATCGTGCGGCGAGGTCGCAGGAACAGCCCTTCGTGCAGCCCTTCGTGCCGTCGCCGGGCTTCCGCCGCCGGCGGGATCTGCCGCAATGCCCCGTTTACTCCGGCTCAACTCGCATGTGCCGACGCGAACTTCCGGCACCCTATCGTCCATTGCGCCCATGGGAATCAGTAGGATCGCGCGGCGGCCTGCGTCCGCCTGACACGGGGCGGCGGACGGACTCTCGGGCTGGTCAAGGGAATGGATGCCAGTGAGCCACATCGTCGTGAAGCGCCCGCCTCGGGTGCTGCCGTCCGAAGTGTCCACCCAGGACATCATCCTGCAGCCTCCGCCGGAACTTCCGCGGGGCCACCGGGAGAGCGTGCTGATGCAACTCCTGCCGACGTTGGGCATGGGCGGCTCGGTGGTCTTCTTCTTCACGAGCGGGCAGCCCTTCATGAGGATCATGGGCATGGTCATGATCGCCTCGACCATCGCCATGTCCGTCGCGATGGTGATCCGCTTCCGACGCGGCTCACAGGGGGAGTTGGCGGACATGCGCCGCGACTACCTGAGCTACCTGGCACAGACCCGGCGCGCGGCCGTCGACACGGCGAAGGCACAGCGTGACGCGCAGTACTTCCTCCACCCCTCCCCCGAACAGCTGTGGGCCCTGGTCGCCGAGGGCAGCCGGGTGTGGGAACGACGCTCGGGCGACGAGGACTTCGCCCAGGTCCGCATCGGCCTCGGCGCGCAGGCGCTCGCCAGGGCGCTCGTCGCCCCCGAAACCGCCCCCGTCGAGCAGTTGGAGCCTCTGACCGCGGGTGCGATGCAGCGCTTCCTCGCCGTCCACAGCACCCTGGACGACCTGCCGATGGCGGTTTCGTTGCGTGCCTTCTACCACGTCACGGTCAGCGGCGATCCGCAGTCCGTACGGTCCTCCGCCCGGGCCATCACCGGCTCGCTGGCCGCACTGCACTCCCCGGAAGACCTGCTCATCGTGGTGGCGGCGGGACGCGAGGCCCTGCCCCACTGGGAGTGGGCCAAGTGGCTGCCGCACGTCCAAGCGCCCGGCGCCGTGGACGGAGCGGGCAGCCGCAGGCTGATCGACAGCGACAGCCGCGAACTGGAGAACCTCCTCGCCACCCGGCTGACCGGCCGCCCGCGCTTCCACCCGAACGCGGCACCCCTGCCGGAGGAGCCCCACATCGTCGTCGTACTCGACGGCCTGACCCTGCCGCCGGACTCGGTCCTGGCCAATCCCGAAGGACTCCAGGGCGTCACCGTCCTCGAGGTGGTGCCCGGCGAGCTCATCACGGGCGGCAGCGAGCTCTCCATCGTCGTACAGCCCGAAGCGCTGCACCTGGAGTCGGGACACGGTGTCGTCTACGAAGGAACCCCCGACGTCCTCTCCTACGAGTCCGCCGAAGCCCTCGCCCGGCAGCTGGCCCCCCTGCGGATGGCCTCGGGCGGTGACGACGACGAACCACTGCTCGCCAACCTGGAGTTCACCGACCTGCTGAACCTCGGTGACGCGGCGTCCGTCGACACCCAGCGCACCTGGCGGCCGCGGTCGCTGGCGGAGCGGCTGCGGGTGCCGATCGGTGTCGGCGAGGACGGACGCCCCGTGATGCTGGACCTCAAGGAGGCCGCGCAGGAGGGCATGGGCCCGCACGGCCTGTGCGTCGGTGCCACCGGCTCCGGCAAGTCGGAGCTGCTGCGCACGCTGGTACTGGGCCTCGCGGTCACCCATTCCTCGGAGACGCTGAACTTCGTCCTCGCGGACTTCAAGGGCGGCGCGACCTTCGCCGGAATGGCGCAGATGCCCCACGTGGCGGCCGTCATCACCAATCTCGCCGACGACCTCACCCTGGTCGACCGCATGGGCGACTCCATCCGCGGCGAACTCAACCGCCGCCAGGAGATGCTGCGCGATGCGGGCAACTACGCCAACATCCACGACTACGAGAAGGCCCGCGCGGCCGGTGCCGCCCTGCAGCCCATTCCGTCGCTGGTGCTGGTCATCGACGAGTTCAGTGAGCTGCTGACTGCGAAGCCCGACTTCATCGAGATGTTCGTGCAGATCGGCCGCATCGGCCGGTCGCTCGGTGTACACCTGCTGCTGGCGTCGCAGCGACTGGAGGAAGGCCGCCTGCGCGGTCTGGAGACCTACTTGTCGTACCGCGTCGGTCTGCGCACCTTCTCCGCCGCGGAGTCCCGCGCGGCGATCGGCGTACCGGACGCCTACGAGCTGCCCAACGTCCCGGGCTCCGGCCTTCTGAAGTTCGGCACGGACGAGATGGTGCGCTTCAAGGCTGCCTACGTCTCCGGCGTGTACCGCTCGGGCACACAGCGAGCTGCGCTGGGCGGCGGCCCGCTGCCGATGAACCGGCGGCCGGTGCTGTTCACGGCGGCCGAGGTGCCGGTGCAGTACGTGGCGGTGCCGCAGCAGCGCCCTTCGGCATCGGACAGCCCTGAGGTCGACGACGCGCTCGCCGACACCGTGCTCGACGTGATCGTGCGCCGGCTGGAGGCCCAGGGCCCGGCGGCCCACCAGGTGTGGCTGCCGCCGCTGGACAGTCCGCCGCCGCTCGACGGGCTCCTGCCCGGCCTCACAGCGGTGCAGGACCGCGGCCTCACCCAGCCGGGCTACGAGGGCGCCGGCCGCCTGGTCGTACCGGCGGGCCTGGTGGACAAGCCCTACGAGCAGCGCCGCGACCCGCTCTGGGTCGACTTCTCCGGCGCGGCCGGCCACATGCAGATCATCGGCGGCCCGCAGTCCGGCAAGTCGACACTGCTGCGCACCCTGATCTCCGCGTTCGCGCTCACGCACACACCGTACGAAGTGCAGTTCTATGGCCTCGACTTCGGCGGTGGCGGCATGGCGGCGGTGGCCGGACTGCCGCACGTGGGCGGGGTCGCATCGCGCCTGGATCCTGAGCGGGTGCGGCGCACGGTGGCCGAGGTGTACGGCGTACTGAACCGCCGTGAGGAGTACTTCCGCTCCGCGGGCATCGCCTCGATCGCGGATTTCCGGGCCAGGCGGGCCCGGGGCGATATCTCGGTCACGGATCAGCCCTGGGGTGACGTGTTCCTGGTCATCGACGGCTGGGGCAACTTCCGAGCGGACTACGAGGCGATGGACCAGGTGATCCACGACATCGCGGCGCGCGGTCTCGGTTACGGCGTCCACCTGATCCTGACGGCCTCGCGTTCGATGGAGGTCAGGGCCAACCTCAAGGACCACCTGATGAACCGCCTGGAGCTGCGGCTCGGCGACACGATGGACTCCGAGCTGGACCGCAAGGTGGCCGCGAACGTCCCTGCCGGAGTGCCCGGCCGCGGACAGGCGCCGCAGAAGCTGCATTTCATGGCTGCGGTGCCGCGCATAGACGGTCTCACCTCCGACACGGACCTGGCGGACGCCACGGCCGCCCTCGCCACCGAGGTCTCCCGGCACTGGCAGGCCCCCGGCGCCCCCGAAGTGCGTCTGTTGCCACGCGAGTTCCCGGCCGATCAGCTGCCTCCGGGCGATCGCTTCCCACGCCGCGGCGTCGCCTTCGCCCTCGACGAGGACAACCTCGAACCGGTCTTCGTGGACTTCGAGCAGGACCCGTTCTTCCTCGTCTTCGGCGAGAGCGAGTCGGGCAAGTCGAACCTGCTGCGGCTGCTGATCCAGCAGCTGACGCAGCGGTACTCCGGCGACGAGGCCAAGCTGTTCGTCATCGACAACCGGCGCTCACTGCTGGACGTGACGCCGTCGTCGCACCTCGCCGAATACATCCCCATGTCCAACTCCATGGACCACCATATGGCCGCCTTGGCCGACCTGATGAAGCGCCGCACACCGACAGCCGACGTCACCGCCCAGCAGCTGCGGGACCGCAGCTGGTGGCGCGGACCCACGGTGTACGTCGTCATCGACGACTACGACCTCGTGGCCACATCAAGCGGGAATCCGCTGGCTGGGTTGACGGAGCTGTTGCCGTTCGCCCGGGATGTGGGGGTGCGGTTCATCATCGCGCGGTCGACGGCGGGTGCGGGGCGGGCGTCTTACGAGGCGTTCATGCAGCGCGTGAAGGAACTGGGCGCGCAGGGGATCGTGCTGGCCGGCGACTCGGGCGAGGGGGACCTGCTCGGCGGGGTCCGGCCACGGCCCATGCCCGCGGGGCGGGGGGTCTTTGTGTCTCGGCGGAGGGGGAGGCCGTTGGTGCAGGTGGGGTTGAGTCCGGAGGGGTTGTTTTGATGGTTGGGGCGGGGTCTTCGCTTTCGTGGGCTCCGGTGCCCGTGGGGCCCGGTGCGGCCGGCCAGCGGGCGCTGTGATGGTGGATTTCCAGAGCGTCGGTTCTGGGGTGCTGAGACGAACGACCCGTCGGGCTCGCGGTGTCGGTTGGACCGGGCTCAGATGTGACTTGAGGGGAAAGCGCGTGGCGTCCGAGACTCGCTTGAACGGGGCTCACGGGCGTGATCTGTGACGCGTTCGACAAAATGACCGTCCGCGGGACGGTTTTACGGAGACACGGGGAAGGAGTCCGACGCGATGGCGTGGGATGAGTGGGAGCAGCTTAAGTCGCAGGCAGCTCAGGACGGCTCAACCCGGATGCAGCTGAACCAACTGGATCCCGGCGATGGCGGTCGGCCTGCGCCGGATCCCAGCCAGTACGGCGATCTGAAGATCAGCCAGAAGGATCTGGCGAAGATCGGCCAGAACGCCTTCGACCTGTACGACGACCTGTGGAAAAGGGGGCGCAGAGCGGTCCCCACCAGCGAAAGCGCCGCCGGAACCCTGACCAAGGGCGGATTCGCCCTCGGCGGCGCACTCCAACACGTAGCGCTCCGCTGGGACCGGCAGTTGTCCTCCCTCCGTGATGCGTGCGCACACATCTCGAACCACATGAGAGTCACCAAGAAGCTGCACGCCGACGATGACGGCTACATCCGCCGACAGATGAGCAGCATCGACCTGCTGGACGCCGGCTTCGACGAGCGCGTCGGCCCTCCTGGCAAGCAGAACTCGGTCTACGGCGAACCCGATGAAAAGAAGGGCAAGAAGTAATGGATCTCGACGCCCTTCGCAAAGCCGACTTCAGCTTGCTCGACGATGCCGTCGACGATTGGTCGACGATGGTCAAGGACCTGGAGACACTGAAGGAAGAAGCCGAGAAGGGCCTTCGAGGCACTGCCAACAAGGCGGAGTGGGCGGGTTACAACGCTGACGTCTCCAAAGAATTCATCGGCAAGACGACCGAGGAGTTCAAGGACGCCCATGGCCAGGCGGACTCCATCTACAAGATCCTCAGGGACACCCGGAACGAGCTGAAGGACTACAGGGGGCAGCTCCTCGACGCCATAGAACGCGGCCGTCTGAAGAAGCTGACGGTGATCGGCTACGAAGGCGGCTTCACCGTCACCACGGATGTCCCACCGGAAGGCCTTCCCCAGGGGAACAAGGACAACAAGGGCGAGATCACCGCACTTCGAGACGAACTCCAGAAGATCCTCGACAAGGCCACCGAGAGCGACAAGTCAGCCAGCACGGTCCTCATGGCCATTGCCGACCAGAGCAGGCTGGGCTTCTCGGATGCCAACTACAACAGCCGGGACGAGGCGGCCGACGCCATCAAGAAGGCCGACGATCTGGCCAGGCTGGCGAAGAAGAAGCCAGAGGACCTCACCCCTGCGGAGTTTGACCGACTCAACAAGGGGCTGAAGGACTACGCGGACGACGAACTGTTCGCCGAGCGCTTCGCCACGACCCTCGGGCCGAACGGGACTCTCAACTTCTGGACCGGTGTCAACGATCCGAACAGTGCCTGGGAACTGGGCCATAAGCGGTCCGACAAGTTCGACGACCTGCAGAAGCACCTCAGCCTCACCCTTGCTACGGCATCACAGAGCGACAGCGCCGACATGTCGGACTGGAAGTACAGAATGACCGACCTGGCCGACAAGCCCGTGGGCCGCAACGGAGGATTCCCCCTCGGGGCGCAGGTCATGACCAATCTGATGCGGTTCGGCGACTACGACGACCGATTCCTCGCCGACTACGGCGACAAGCTGATCGAGACGGAGAAGAAGTTCACGGGCAACGGGCGCCACGGAGCCTGGACCCGCACGGGCGGCGACCAACTCCTCAACCGCACCGGTACCGACTCGGGCTGGGACCCGATGACCGGATACCTCAAGGGGCTGTCCAATAGCCCGGATGCGGCTACGGAGTTCTTCAACGGCACCTTCGTCACGAAGGACGAGGACCATGACTTCACGCACGACACTGATGGTGATGGGAAGGAGGGAAAGAGGACTCTCAGCAACTTCGATTACCTGTTCGAGGAGCGTGACTGGCCACAGGACACGGATTACAAGGGCGAGGACAGCATCGCCGGGCGTAACTATCTTGCAGCAGCTTTGGAGGCAGCTACTACGGGGCATCCGGCGGGAGAGATTCCTACGGTGGATACGCCACCGCACAATGCCGAACAGGCCAGGCTTACAGAGAACCTGGTGGCGTCCATCTCGGAGGATCCCGCGCGGCTAACTGATAAGGGGTACATGTCAGACAGCGTCGGCCAGATCGCTTCTGAGTACCTGGCTGACATCAACCGTGCTACGGCCGACGCTCCCGAAGGCAATGACAGCGTGGCCCGTCTCTTCCCGATCTCCGGGACGCCCGCTGAAATGAAGCACGTTGACGTCACTCGCTTCCTTGTCGCCGTCGGACAGGACCCGGAAGGCTACGCCGCTATAGAAGTCAGTCAGAAGACATACATGGCCAGGCTCATGGAGTACCACCTCAACCCGGACCTCCCAGCGGACCAACGCTACAACCAGAGCGCCGAAGCCACGGTGAAGGAGATCGCGCGCAGGTCGGGCGAGATCGGTGGCACACTAGCGATCGGACGGACTGAAGCCGTTCTGGGCCCGGCCAACGAAGCCGATGGCGATTTCGATAACGCCGTGAATCAGAAGAAGAATCTAGCCTCGGGAACCATCGGGACGCTCGTCGGCGTCGGCACCTCCTTCATCGCTTCCCCTGCAGTCGGCGCTGGTGTCGGCGGGGCCGCAGGTACCGCCACCAGCATGGCGCTGGAACAGTTCTATAAGGATTCTGACCCCGAGTTCACCAAACAACTGGGTAGGGACATCGGTGAGCGCTGGGAGAACTCCAAGGATGCGAACACGGCGATGGCTCACAATGCAGCTGTCGCGGGGGCCAAGGCTCACAACTCACCGTACGCCGACAACGTGGAAGAGTGGACACGCACTGGCACCTCAGACGGATTTAACGACGCATCGACTGCGGGTCACCAGATGGCCCGAGACCTTGAGACAGAGATTCCCGACTGATCAAGGCCCTGGCACCCGCACGCCGGTTGGCCTCCAGGGTTGCTTCCTGCGTCGCATTTGGTAAGCGGCCCCAAACGTCACTGTAGAGGTACTCTGTGAAGAAGATCCATAACGTCGCGCAGTCGAGAGGCCGCGGCATTCTCCCCCTTGCCGCCGCAATTACCGCACTGTTGTCCATCGCAGCGTGCTCGTCTTCGGACAAGCAGTACACGGTTCCTGACTCGCTATGCGGGATCAAAGTCCCTCAGAAGGTGCTGGAGGAAGTTCTCCCGAACGGCGAAGAACTCACGGAACGTCGGGAATCGTCAGGAAGCACCAAGCGCTGTCGCATTCACGTCGACGGTGAATCAGTCCTTTCTGCCAGTACAGAGCATTGGGAAGGCGAGACAACAGCAAGCGATGTCGCCCAGGCCGCACTCGGAGTTGACCCGCAGGACCAGCGAAGCGACGAGGGCCGATACATCTACTCTTCAACTGGAGCCGTGGGCAAGGTCGACTGCGCCCAGGCAGAAGAGGCCCACGAGCCACTGTGGGCTTCTGTCAGAGTCACCCACGATGGCGCGAAGAATGCGGACATGCTAAAGCTCGTCAAGGCTTACACCGAGGCTGTCGGCTCATCACCGGCATGTACTGAATTTCATTGAGCGATGTAGGGATCAGCTGCCCAAACATGAGCCGTCCATTTCGCGGGCCTATAGGGACAGCACAGGGTGGGCACCTCCCGTGCGTGCCCACCCTGGTTTCTTGCCGACTGTGCGCTCCTACTGGAAGTAGCTGGCGCCCTTCAGGTCGCCGCCTCGGTAGTCACCGCCGGCGGTGTGGACTCGCTGTGAGATGTTGACCAGGGCCTGGTGGATGCCCCGTGCGTGTGAGTCCCACTGCTTGGTCTTCTTCTGGAACTCCTCGTACGCTTCGCCGCCCCAGCCCGAGGACACGTTGAGCACGGCCTGCTTCAGGGCCTCGAGGTCCTCCTCGAGCTTCTTTGCCTGATTGCCGAGCTCGGTGGCGAGCGCATCCATGGTGCCGTACGTGACGGCGAGTTCGTCGTAGTGTGCTCCGGACATGTTTCCCTCGTTTCTGTGCAGATTTCAGCCGGGCTCCGCGGCCCGGAAGACGGTGCGGCTCGCTGCCGCCCGGTGACTCGTCCGCGTGCCTCAGTAGCTGTTGAGCGCCGAAGTCTTTCCACCGAGGTCGTCTACGGAGATCTGCTTGAGGTCGGCCTCGATCTGGTCTTCGAGGTTGCGCTTGTCGGTCTTGTTGAGGTTGATGCCCTCGAGGAAGTCGTCGAGCATCTTGCCGATCGCGACCATGTGCTGGTTGATTTCCGTCTGCTTCGTGTTGAACGCCTGGGCACCCTGTCCCCTCCAGGCCTTCTCGATCATGTCGATCGTGCCCTGCAGCTTTGCGAGCGAGCCCCTGATGTTGTCGTAACGATCGACGACCTCGGTCTGAAGCCTCTGTACGTCGCCTTCATTAAGCTTGCGGTCGACCATTTCGGCACTCCCCTTCGTAAGAGCTGTGGTTCGTTTCCGAGCGCGCCATCGCGCCGGAAAGGTCGTGTGCGACCGGTTGACCTGCGTGAGCCGTCATGCTTTTCGCCGCGAGCGGATCACCGCGAAGGCACCGCCCCCGATCGCCAAGGCCGCCCCTGCGGCGCCGAGAGCGACCCACATCGTGGTGTTGTCGGACGACTCCGAGGTCGATCCTGCCGCCGAAGTCTGGCCGCCAGAAGTGTTCTTGGGGGCCTGTGACGAGGTTGGTGCGGAAGCGGAGGGTGAGGCGGTGACGCCCGTGACGCCGGTTCCGTTCTCGAAGCTGAGGGGGTCCGTGGCGGCCGGCCCCGGATTGATGTCGCTGTTCTCCAGCACCTTGCGAGGGCGGACGGCACCGTAGCCGAGGTAGTTGCTCCGCTCGCCCTTGGCCCAAGTGCGGCCAGCTGTATCGATCATGGTGCGCAGGACCTGGTTGGCCGTCCAGTCGGGGTGGGCGGACCAGATGAGGGCGGCTGAGGCGGAGGCGATGGCAGTGGCCATACTCGTTCCTCGTCCGTCGCAATAAGAGCGAAATGTGGCGTCGCACCACGCGGGCACGTCGAGACCAGGAGCTGACAGATCGACATAGTTGCCGTACTCCGAGAATTCGCCCACTTTCCCTTTGTCGTCTGCGGCAGCCACCCCGACCACGTAGGGATAGGCCGCAGGGTAGTCAATGACGTTCTTGGATTCAGCATCGTTGCCGGTGCCGGCAAACATCAACTTGCCCTTGGAGTAGGCGTACTTGATGGCCTTCTCCTCGTCCGGGTCAATGAAACGACCGCCGTAGGACATGTTAATGATCTGAGCTTCGCTGTCCGCAGCCGCCTTGATCGCATCCGCCGCGGAGGGCGTCTTCTTCTTGTCGGTCTCGTTCTTCAGACCGTTGACGAGCATCCGAATGGGGATGATCTTCGTCCCGGGGGCCAAACCCTGCAAACCCCCTCCGGCACCAGTCCCGGCAATCAATTCCGCCATGCTGGTGCCGTGGCCGTCGTAGTCCTCGGTAGCGTTGTACGAGACTGCGTCCGGTACCTCGTCTCCGAGCACTTGGCCCTTCAGTGAAGGTGTATCGGGATTCACGCCGGTGTCCAGCACGGCAACTTTGACTCCTTTGCCGGTGCTGATCTTCCACATGCTTTCGGCGTGCATCGCATTCAAGTACCACTGCTTCGGCTGAACGTCTGCGGCGGCCGCACTCGGAGCCAGCCCCGAAGACATGATTGCGAAAGCACCGAGTGCCGCGCACGCGGTGGACACCCGCCTTCCGGCACGTCCTACGAGGAACGCCGTCAATCCGCCACGCGGGCTGGTCCCTGTCATGCCTCTGTAGTTCCTCGCTCTGATCAGTCAGTCACTGGTGGCGTGTCGCGTCGCGGGGTCTCCGGCTGAGACTCACCGTCACGATCCTTGCGATTCGTGCTTCGTCGGTTTCCCATACGGCCGCGCGGCGCGCCTGCGCCCCCTCCGGCCGGTCCACCGCTTGTCCCAGCCGAGGCTCGTCTCTTGGGTGTTCCGACGACGCCGTCGGCATTGCCCGCGGCTGGGCGCCCTGTCTGGCCCGGACGAGCGCCAGGGGTGGAGTTCGGCGCACCGATCACTCCACGCCGCCCGATTTGGCCGACGGGCGCACGGGAGCCGGTGTTGTCGCCGGCGCCGACGACCGTGCCGCGCGGGACCTTGGAACCGGTCACCCCTTGAGGACCTCCGGCGGGTCTTCCTCCGACAATTCCATTACCGCGCGCCGCGCCCGTGGCGTTCGCACCGCCCGCGCGGTCGCTCATCGGTCCTCCAACGGGGCGTGGCATTCCGCCCGAGACGCCTCGGCCCGTGGGGGAAGCGCTGCCACCTCGAGCACCTGACTGCCCCGTGGTAGTTGCGTGACCCATCGGGCCAGTGGCTCCGCGGCCGCCGACCGTGCCGCCCGAAGCGCCTGTACGACCCTGAGCCGAGATCGGGGCCCTATTCCCGTTCGCTCCGCCGAAGCCCGAGGTGCGGCCGGCCGGCCCGCTCTGGGCAGGAGGAACCGTGCCGGAGGGAAAGGGAGGGGTGATCCCGCCATTGCCGCTCGGACCCGTCACCGTATGTGGCGCATTGGTAAGCGGCCTTGTGGTTTCCTGGGGCGGCAGGGTGCCTACGCTGTCGATCCTCGTGCCAACGTTCCCATCCTGCGAAATGATTGAGTCGTCCACTTTCCTTAGCGGCGGCGCGGTGTCTCCCGAACGCGAGTGTTCTGTTCCCCTGGTCGGAGTGTCGTGCCCGGCACCCCCGTACTCATGAACGGCCGCAAGTCCCCGGGAGCTTTGCACTTGCCCGTCGCCCCGCTCGATTGGCGCCCTATAGTTCGGATCCGGCTTAGGCACCCCCACATCCGGCATAGGCTCGAACGTAGGCGGCTCCTGCCCCGCCATGATCTCTTCCGACACCGCGTAGAAGGACGCCAGCCGGTTCATCTGGTTGATCGCCTCTTGGCGGTCCTTCTCGGCCTTGACCGCAGCCGCGTACTCCGCGTTGCTTTCGATCTGCTTGGGCGTCGGAATGTCCGCGACCGCCTTGGGGTCCTCTCGGGTGTCGCGGGGCGGCATGGCGCTGCGGACGGAGGCCAGGCCCGTGGCCGCTGCCGTGATCTGAGTGCCGGCGGCGTCGGCGAAGACGGCGAGTTTGCGGGCATGGGTGACGAGATTGGCGCCCCACTTGCGGAAGGCCTCGCCCGACTCGCCCTCCCAGTCGACCCGGGTGATATGGCCTTCGAGTTCTTCGGCGGCGTCTTCGATGGCGGTCTGGGCGTTCAGCAGGGCAGTGCCCGCGAGTTCCAAGTCCTCAGGTTTTGCGGACTCGACCATGTCGATCATGGCGTTCAGGGCGTGGCCCTCGAAGTTCGTCTTACCGAAGACACGGGGGACCTTCCAGCCGAAGGGGAGGAGCTGGGCTACCCCCGTCGCACCGCTCACCATGTCGATGGCGCCGACCTGCGCCGCGGCCTGCTCCTTCTCCGCCTGGTGCGATTCCTGGGGCCTCTGCTTGTCGCTCACTAGTAGGTGACCGTCCGCTCGTCGTTGCTCTTCGGCGCGGACTCGCCCCGCTTCTCCGCCTCCGCCGCTGCCCTCTCCCGCTCCGCTTCCTCGTGCTGACGGCCGATTTCCGTCCTGATCGCCCAGAACCGCCGCCGCTCCTCCTCGTCGATGTTGCTGAAGTTGCCGCCCGCGCCCATGACGGCGATCTGCATCGCCTCGATCTGAAGGCCCAGGTTCTTGGAGAGTGTGGTGAGACGTTCGTGGACGCGTTCGTACTGGCTGTGGAGGCCCTTGGCCTCGGCGAAGCCGCCCGAGCCGCTGAACGAGGCCTCGGAGAGGGCGTGCGCCGCGATCTTCTGGGGGCTGCCGGGTGAGCCCTCGAATGTGGAGAGCACGGCATCGACACGCTTCTTGAAGGTTCCCAGCGCCTCCAAGCCGACTTTGAACCCCTCCGCAGGCAGCATGCCTTCCCTCCCCGTTCCCCGTTTATAAGTCATTGAGCAGTGCACAGGTGATCACCCGATCGGCACACTCGATCACCACTGTAGTCAACGTGTGAGACGCGACCAACTGAACTTCGTGGTATGTGAGTTACCAGGGAGACCAGTCCCGGCCGAGCCACGAAGTCAGCAATCCCCCTCACGCGTCGTCACCGCGAAGTCATACGAAGGGACCGTCACCGTCCCCTGACCTCCAGCGATTCCAGGCGGCTCATAGTCCCCGTCCTTCGACCGGGTGCGTGTGACCTGCATGCAGAATGCCGAGCTTCCGGCAGTGACCGTGTAACGCGCCTCGGAGGGCGTGTTCGAGTCGGCGGGGGCCGCGTTCACGCCGTACTGCGGGGCGTCGCCGCCGCCGTGCTCGACGACCTCCTGCTCGATCTTTGTCGCGTATTCGTCGATCCAGCCGGTGTCGTCGTCCTCGGCATAGATGTCGCCGAAACCGGAACTGCCGTCCAACGCGTCCGTGGCGCCCTGCACCGCGGTCGTCAACTCGCCGTCGTCCCATGCAGTGTCATCGGAGACGTTGAAGCCCTGCACACACAGGTAGATGCCGACGCCCGCCAGTGCGACGAACGTGGCGCGAGCAGCGATGAAGGAGGCGTCGGACAGTTCCTCGGCCGCCGGGTTGATGCCGGCGCGCCAGGCCCGGACCCGGTCCGCCTTGACGCAGGCCATGGCCAGCAGCACGGCGGACAGGATGAGGCCGAGGACGTTCAGT
>NZ_JBEXSH010000127.1:0-14458 GCF_040613555.1 Streptomyces sp. NPDC006265 | reverse complement strand
GGGATATGCCCCGGCAAGCCGGGGCATAGAGCGCGAATTGCGCAAGCGCAATTCGGATTCCCGCGTAAACGCGGGAATGGAATTCCGTAAACGGAATTCCGACGGGATATCAATTCACGCAAGCGCGAATTGAGGGCACCCGCGCAAGCGCGGTTGCCGGGGCTGGCAGCAAGGGGAGGTGCATCACGCTCGCGCCTGTGTAGGGCTTGGGATTCCCAGTCACCACCCCCGCAACGGATGTGACGGATCGTCGGACTGACGGGGTGCCGGCCCCACTGCAGTGACGGGCTCCGCTGCGCTCCACCCGAACCCCTCCCCTGTGCTCGAAACTGTCCCGACGCGTTCACCAATGCCCTGCCAGCATACAGGACAACCGGCCGATCGTGGGCGAGAATGAGTCATGTATCACCCTGGGGAGCGAAGTTGGCGCGCGAGTGATGCATCACGGGCTGTCGCTGTGTAGAGTTTGGGACCTGACACCACACCCCAGCGCCACGCACCTCGCGCCGGGATTCCCTTTCTGATTACGCGCCACATTCGCGAAAAGGAGAACACGGGGCATGGCCGTGAAACTGCGTGACCATCAGATCGAAGCCGTTGCCGCCATTGTGCGCGGCTTCGATATCCCGCCGGGCGGTATTCCCTGGAACGGCCTGCGGGGTCAGGTGCACGCCGCGTGTGGCACGGGAAAGACGATTATTGCGGCGGCTTCGGCTAAGCGGCTTGTGCCCAAGGGGCGCATTCTCGTGGTGGTGCCGACCCTGGATCTTCTGGCGCAGACCGTGAAGGCGTGGAGCGAGGCCGGGCACAAGGGGCCGGCGGTCATGGTGTGCTCGCCGCTGGACGATCCGGAGCTGTGGCACCTGGGTGTCCGGTCCACCACCAACCCCGTGCAGCTGGCGCTGTGGCACGGGCAGGGGCCGGTGACCATCTACGCCACCTACGCGTCGCTGGGGGTGCTCACGGAGGCGTTCGAGGGCGTCTACGGCCAGCAGCTCGCCCCGGTAGACCTCGCGGTGGTTGATGAGGCGCACCGGACAAGTGGCTCGATGGGTAAGGCGTGGGCGGACATCCATGACCAGACGAAGATCCCGGCGTTCCGGCGGCTGTACCTGACGGCCACGCCGCGGATCTGGGAAGAGCGGCTGAACCGGGAGGTTGCCGAGGGGGTGCGTGACCCGCTGCCGCGTGAGATGGCGGCCTCCATGGATGACGAGAAGGTCTTCGGGCCCGTCCTGTACAAGCTCAGCTTGGCGTCTGCCGTGTCGCGCGGGTTGCTGGCGCGGTATCAGATCATCGTCCTGGAGCTCCAGGACCCGGTCGTCACGCCCGAGCGGCTGATGGGCGAGGAGCGGCACACCGAGGAGGTCCGCGGGCAGCGGCTCGGGGCGCTCCAGGCCGCGCTCCTGCACACGATGGCGCAGCACGACCTGTCGACGTGCATCACCTTCCACCACCGGACGATAGAGGCACAGGCTTACGCGGAGGGCCTGGAGCGCGTGGCGGCGAAGCTGCACGCTGACCAGCCCGAGAAGTACCCGGCGCAGATCTGGGCGGACTGGCTGTGCGGCGAGCACGTCCCCGAGCGCCGGCGGGGAGTCCTGGGCGGCTTCGGGTCCACGGCGCTGCGTGCCGTCCTCTCGAATTGTCGCGTTTTGGGCGAGGGCGTCGACATCCGAGCGGTGGACAGCGTTGCCCTCCTTGATCCCAAGGGGGCGCCGCATGACATCGTCCAGGCCATCGGCCGGGCGCTCCGTCAGAAGCCCGGACAGGGCAAGGTCGCCTCTCTGATCGTGCCGGTATTTCTCCAGCCTGGAGAAAAGCCGGAGGATATGTTCACCTCGGGATCGTATCGGCCATTGGTGAAGGTATTGGAAGGTCTGCGCGCTCACGACGAAGAAGCAATCGAATTGCTCGCGATTCCGCAGGAGCCACAGAAGGACGTCGCGCAGCCGTCCGTAAACATCGGTCCGAAGCCCGAAGACAGCGAAGAGGAATCGCGTCTGCTGCTGCGGTTTGCTGCTCCGCGTGATCCGGTGATGGTCGCGGACTGGGTCAGCTTCAACGTGATCGACACGGAGAAGCAGGACTGGGCGCGCGGCTGGGCGGCGCTCAAAAAGTTCACCGAGCGCGAGCAGCATGCCAGAGTCCCATATGGGTACAAAGAGGGCGCATACCCCCTTGGGCAGTGGCTGGCAGAACAACGACGGGCCTTCGGGTCGGGGCAGATGAGCGGCCTGCGTGCGCAGCGGCTGGAGAAGCTGGGCATGGTCTGGTCTCCGGCCGATGAGCGGTTCCAGGAGAACCTGGAGGCCGCCAAGGCGTACTACGACCAGCACTGGACCCTCTGTGCTCCGAGGTCCGCCGTGGCCCTGGACCGGCCGGTAGGACAGTGGTTGAGCAATTTGCGCCGCCCGGGTGCGCTGGAGGGTCACCCCGAGTGGGAGACGGCGCTGGAGGCCGTGGACGAGGACTGGAACCCCGATTGGTCGGCGGAGTGGCAGAGGCATTACGCCGCGCTGCGTGAGCTGGTGGCCGACGAAGAGGGCCAGGCCGACGTCCTGCCCGGGTTCACGGTCCACGGCATGGACATCGGGAAGTGGTTGGCCCGGCAGCGCAAGCCCGAGGTCTGGCAGGCCCTTCACGACGGGCAGCGTGAGCGCCTGGAGCGGCTCGGCATCACGCCGCCAGCTCCGGCCCCGGAGCCGGAGTTGCCCGCGAAGGCGCCCACGGCGCCCGTGAGCGCCTTCGAGAAGGGCGTTGCGGCCCTGGCGCAGTACAAGGCCCGGGAGGGCTCTGTGACCGTCCCCAGGGCCCACGTAGAGGCGTTGCCGGACGGTTCGGAGGTCAAGCTCGGGGTGTTCCTCAGCAACAGCAAGAGCCGCCGGGCCAAGCTGACCGCCGACAAGCTCGCCGCGTTGGCCGGCCTCGGGCTGGAGTGGGCGGCAGCGGCAGAGGAAGGGGCGGCGTGATGGGGTCGCGTGACGAAGAGCAGCGTGTGCAGGAAGCCGTGCGAGGGCACGTCCGCGCGAGTGCCTTCGCGGAGGCGGAGAAGGTCATCTCGTTCGTGCTGTCCGATCCGCAGGTGCAGCAGGCGAGGGCACAGGTCGAGGCGGCGGAGACGGAGCTCGGCATGGAGCTGTGCGCCCGTCTCCAGCCGTTCCAGGACCGCTACGAGCAGGCCGTGCGCGAGGGCGACGTGGCCCGGCTCGCCGGGATCTGTGCGGGCAAGCATGGCCGCTGGGGACGGATCTGTGTCCTGGACGACGGCCACGAGACGTCTATGGAGGAACCGCACTGGGGCCGCAACAGCGAGGGGCAGCCGATCGCTTGGGTGGGCAGCGCGCCCGACGACTGGTGAGTGCCGCCGCCCTCGGACTGAAGTCGGCGGCGGCATACGGCTGGTGAGCAGGACCCCGGGCACGCTGTGCGCCCGGGGTCTTTCGCTGCCCGGCGTCAGGGGCGCCGTACCCCAGGTATTACACGCACCTCAGTGCGATGCCGGGGCCTTTTGAGCAGCAGCATCGCACTGGTGTGCGTGTAGAACCTGGGGAGTTGGGCCACTCCCCCTGTCGGCTGCGTGACGGCCACGCGGGCTCTCAGGGGGCGTCTGGCGGGTCGGGTCAGGCGGGCAGTGCGTCGATGGCGGCCTGCCACGGGTAGGCGTCGAGGTCGCCGTGCTTGGGCTTGTGGGGCACGAATCCGCCTTCCCCGAGCAGCACGGTGACGCCCGCTTCGCGCAGGAAGGCGACGTGGCCGGCCACGGCGGGGTGCGCGGCCTGGGCGTCGTTGAAGTGGGGCAGGGCGGTGATCGGCAGACCGAGGCCGATGCCCTCGGTGATCAGACCGAGGGCGAGGGTGTCGCTGATCGCGGTGGCCCATTTCGCGAGCGTGTTGTTGGTGAGCGGGGCCACGAGGATCGCGTCCGGGGCGGGCAGGACGTCCGGCTGTGAGGGCAGCTTGTACTGCCAGCGGACCGGGTGTCCGGTCAGCTCCGTCAGGGCCTCGATCTCGCCTTCGGCGTCCTCGCTGAGCCATCGGTACGCGAACGGCGTGAGGATCACGCACACGTCCCAGCCCGCCGCCTGGGCGGCACGGACGGGTACGTGAAGGCGGCGGGCTGGCGGGGCGGCGCAGGCGATGAGGTACAGGGTGCGTGTGGTCACCGGGGCAGTCCACAACGATCAGCAAGTGCGCGCAAGCGGCTCTCGGCAGAGCCTGTGCCCAACAGGCGTAAGTCCTCTACGAGTTGCTTGGTCCTGGGACGGCACAGGACTTCCTCGGGGGCCTCTTCCTCCGCTTTGAGGAGCGTGGTGACCGCTTCGGTGCGCAGGCCCGCCTGCTTCTCGCCGATGGCGCGGTCGGTGAGCAGGTGGGCGCGGCGCTCGCGGGGGAGGTCGGCGAGAGCGGCGCCGGGGATGCCCGCCGCGACGGCCACGGCGTCCGCGCCTTCGCTCAGCTGGACGTGGGCGGCGACCCGGTAGAGCTTGCAGTTGGTCGGCCCGAAGCTGGTCCACAGCTCGTTCCCGTCGAAGCCGAGCCGGTCGGCATGTTCGTCGGCCTGGTCCAGGAAGCCGGGGACGGCACGGGCGAGTGCGGTGGGGCTGTGGTCGTCGGCTTCGGCGGCGGCGGCCTGCGCCATCGCGGCCTTGAGGAACAGCATGCCCAGCACGGAGAGTCCTTCGGGGCCGCGCTGGAGAAGGCCGGGCTCGAGGCGGCGGGCGGCGGCCGTGACGAACGCGACGGCGGCCGCGGCCTGGCCGTGGTTGGTCATCGCGTCCGCGAGGTGGCGGGCCGCGGACGCCATGATGACGACGTCTTCGGAGCGTTCGGCTGCGGCGACCGCGCGGTGGCCGGCCACGACGGCGAGTTCGGTGTCGCCCCATTTGATGGCGGCGGCCTCGGTCAGCTCCAGCGTCAGCGACAGTTGCCGGTACGCCTCCAGCTGGTCGTCGCCCTGGTGGTGTTCGGCGGCACGGGTCGCGTCCACGAGCAGTTTGGGGATCTGCACCCCGAGCTGGGCGAAGTGCCCGGCCTGGAATCCGGTGCGGGCCAGCCACAGATCGCGCTGCAGGGCGGCGACGGGGACCGGTTCGGCGCCGGAGTCATCGCACCGGCCTGTGATGACGTCGTGGCGCTGCAGAGCGCGGCGTACGGCGTCGATCTCCGAGTCGGCGGGGCACAGCACCGCCGGGTCGTGCAGCAGCCGCTCCAGCGTGATGCCCAGTCGCGTCGCGATCTCGGTGGCCACCGACAGGTTCGGGTCCGCCTGGCGCCGCCCGGCTTCCAGTTCCTCCACCCAGCGCACGGAGCGCTGCATCAGCGCGGCGAACTCCTGCTGAGTGTGGCGCCGTCGGTCTCGCCAGTAGGCGACACGGCGGCCGAACTGGATACGGTCCATGAGGATCTCCGGAGTGCGGAGTTGAGAACCCACACACATCGTGTGGGCTGTCTCCGGTATACCGCCCCTACCGTCCCGTTATGGCCAACTCCCCAAAGCGGTCCACCCCAACGTGGCACGATCTCGCGCAGCCCAGCACCGGCAAGCAGGCGCGATGGGCGGGCGGGCTGAACCGCACCCGGTGGATCCCCTGCGGCAAGGAGTGGGACGCGGTGGCCATCACCCCCATGGACCGGGGCCTGGACGTGCTCGCCGCACTACGGATCGGCCCGCGACGCGGGGCCCTGGTCCTGGCCGACCACCTGCGCGGCACGCTGTACGTGATGGTGGAGCCCGGCTCCGGCGACGTCCTGGCCGGCCTGCCCGGTGTGCGCGTGCTGTCCAGCGGCAGCGAGCTGCTCATGCCCGCCACCCACGACGACAGCACGGCGGTCGCGGACCTCATCAGCTACCCGCGCGGCGGCGAGCCGCCCGCCCTGATCCCCGCCGACCGGCTCGCGCAGACGCTGCGCGGTCTTCCTGCCGACACACCCGAAAAGGCGCCCGTGTCATGAACGGCTACACCGTGCTGTACGACCCCGAAGGACGCATCGACGCCCAACTGCCGCTCGATCGCACCACGCACGAGCGGGTCGCCCGCGCCGTGCTGGCGTGGTCCGATCCCGACGCGCTGCGGCCCGACGACTACGAACAGGTCGGGCTGCTGCTCGCCGGGGCCGCCCGCGCGGTCGTCGACGACGTCCGGGCGCTCGCGGTCAGGCTGCCCGAGGACGACGGCCGGCGCCTGTTCGCCGAATTCGTGGCGTTCCAGGCCGACGACTGCCTGGCGCGGCCCTCACCCAACCTGCTCCGGGTCAGGGACCGGGCCCGTACGCTGCGGGCACTGTACGAGCGGCTGGACCGGCTCCAAGGCGCCGCTCCTGCTACGGAGGCGACCACCACAGCCTCCCCTTGATCGTCGCCCGGCGCCGCCACCCCCGTCGTCGCCGGGCGACCACCACGAAGCCCCCGGCGACCGTTGTGCACCAGCGGCCGCCGGGGGCTTCTCCTTCTGACTACTCCCGGTCGGTGAGGCCGCACCGCCCGGCGGCCGTGACGGTGTCTGGTCTGTACGGGTGACCAGGGGCCGCGACTGCGGTGTCCGGGGATGCGGCGCCTCTACCGTGCGGCCATGGAAGACACCCAGATGCCCGAGCCGCTGCGGCGGGCGATTCACCAGCTGGTTGCCGAGGCGGTGCAGAACTGCCAGGAGGTGCTGACCTACACCGAGCCCTTCACCGCGCACGACTGGAAGCGGATGACGCTGTACCGGGCTACGGATGCGGCAGACACGATGAACATGGCGGCCATGCTGATCGCCGCGTACTGCCAGCGCATGGGCATGAAGCGGGAGAGGTTGGAGTCGTACCTCCAGCTCTGCCAGGAGCGCGGTCGGGCGGCAGGGCCGGGCGATGGCGAGTGGGCGAAGCTGGCGGGCCTGTTGGGCGAGGACCCTCCGGTCAGTGCGAGCGAGCCTCAGACGTGGCCCAGCATGCAGTTCAACAGCGGGCAGAGGGTGGCTGAGGGAGCACAGAAGCCGGAGGACGATCCGCAGAAGCTGTTCACCGAGGCGTGCCTGCACGGGCTGCGCGCCCGACTGAGCGAGGATGTCGATTCGCTGGATGCCTACCTGCCGCCGCACATTGCGAAGATGGCCCGGAAGGTCGCCAGCGCTCTCGACATGCCAGAGCTGGCCACGACGTAACGCGGGAGTCGCACTGTCGTTGGACAGCATGACTCCATAAATCCGGGCCCCGGGGATGTTGATCCCCCGGGGCCCGTGGTGTGTCCGGCTCGGGTCAGATCTTCCCGGCCGCCGTGGCGGTGAGCCAGTCGGCGGCTTCGGCGTCGGTCATGAGCAGCACCTGTGCCGGGGAGGCGGTGCCGTCCTGAACGACGTGGGCGCGGCCCGGGTGCGCGCTGCTCTTCGGGGCGGGGCCGGCTATCGGGGCGAGCTGCTGCCAGGTGCCCGCGCTGACCCGGGCGAGGATCACGGTGGCGAACTGTTCGCGGGTGGTGGGGGCAAGGCCACCGGTGACCCGCCCGTTGTAGAGGACGTGGATGCGGGCCTCACGTCCCGCGTGCAGTACGTCCTCGAGCGCGGTGATGGCCGGGGACTTCTTCGGGTCGTCCTCCTGCCGGAAGGTCTCCCAGTAGCGGGTGAGGTGTCGCAGGGTGGCGTCGGCCCGGTCAAGGACGGCCACCATGCGCGGCGTGTCGTCGAGGTCGCCGTCGAGGTCGACGCGGCGCTTCAGTTCGGCGGCGAGGCCGACCAGGGCGTCATGGATGCCGGCGACGCTGCCGCGGTGCGTCACCGTCGGCAGCTCCTTCGCCCACAGGTGGGAGAGCAGTGCGCCGTCGAGGACCAGGGCGTGCGCGCCCTGGTGCAGGAACTGGGCGGTGAGGGTGCGCAGAATGGTCGTGCTGCCGCCACCGGTGCCGGTGCAGACCAGGATGTGCGGCGCGTGGTCGATGTCGACGGCGATCGCCGTGCCGTCGGTGCCGATGCCGATCAGTGCCGCTGAGGCGGGCAGCGCCTGAAGCTGCTCCCGCAGGCCCGGGTCGGTGAAGCGCAGCACCTTCGGGAGTTCGGCCGTGGTCGTCATGGTGCAGGGTTCCTTTTCTGTGCTGTGCCTGGTGAACCGGCTGTTCTCCAGGATGGGGGGATCGTGTCGGCCGGACCGGACAGGGCCCGGCCCGGCCGATTCGGGGTCAGCCCTCTTCGCGCTCCGGGGCGGCGGCCCACGCGGCGGCTTCCGGCTCGGTCATGAGCAGGACCTGCGTGGGGTGGGCTGTGGAACCCTGCACGGTGTGGAAGCGGCCCCGGTGCGCGCTGGCCTTCGGGACGGCGGCGACCTGCGGGGCCGCCTGGCTCCAGGTGCGGGTGGTGACGCGTCCCAGGAGCACGGTGGAGAACTGCTCGCGTCCCAGCGCGGCGCTGTAGCTCTGGGCGCCGGCGAGGATGTGGATGCGGGCTTCGCGCCCGGCGAAGAGGAGTTCCTCGTACGCGTCGACGGCCGGGGACGTCTTCGCCTCGCCTGCCTGGCGGACGTTGTCCCAGTGGCGGGCCAGCTGCCGCAGGGTGTGGCCCGCGGCCTCGAACACCACCGCCAGCCGGGGCAGGTCGTCGGCGTCACCGTGCTCATCGGCATGGCTGATGCGGCGCTTCAGTTCGTCCCGGAGGCCGACCAGGGCGTCATGGATGTCGGCGATGTCGCGGCGGTACGTCACCGTCGGCAGGGCACGCGCCCACGCCTGGGAGATGCGCTTGGTGTCGAGGACCAGGACATGCCCGCCGTGGTGCAGGAGCTGGGCGGCCAGGCTGCGCAGGGCGGTGGAGGTGCCGCCGCCCGCGGCGGAGCAGACCAGAACGTGCGGCGATTCGTTGTCCAGGTCGACGCAGACCTGCTGTCCGTCGGCGCCCAGGCCGATGAGGGCCTTGGAGGCGGGCAGCGCTTCCATCTGCTCGCGGACGACCGGGGCGGCGAAGCTCAGCTGCTGCGGGAGGCTGCTCTTCTTGGGCTTCCACATGGCGGGGGTGTTCCTTTTCTGTGCTGTGCCTGGTGAACCGGGTGTTCTCCAGGGCGAGAGGGGTCGTGTCGGCTGGAGCGGACAGGGCCGTTCAGTCGAGGTCTGTGGTGCCGGTGGCGGCGCGGGGCCGGTTGCGTGCCCACCGCTTGAGGTCACCGACGCGGTAGAGGAGTTCGGCGCCGCGCTTGTCGACCGGCTTGGGGAAGGTGCGGTCGTTGGCGCGGGCGTAGCGCAGCGCGGCGACGGTGATGTCCGGCAGGTGGTGCTGGTGGGCCTCGCGCAGTCCCACCGCCTGGTCGTCGTCGACCGGGGCCGGGGCCGGCGACGCGGGGTTGCCCGGGTCGGCGGCCGGGGGCTTCGTGTTCCAGGCGTCGGCGAGGACGTCGACGTCGGCGGCCGGTGCCGGATCGGGGGTGGTGGGCGTGAGGGCCGGGTCGCTGCTCCAGGCGTCGGCCAGGGATTCGGCGGGTGGGGCGGCGGGCTTGTGCAGCACCGCCGGGCCCGGCTGTGCGGGGAGGTCCGCGTGCTTCGGTTCGGTGGCGGCCGCGCCGGTGCTGGCCCACTCGCGGGCTTCGGGCTCGGTGAAGAACAACACCTGCGTCTCGCTGGCACTGCCGCCGATGACGACCTGGGCACGCCCGGGGTGTTTCGTGGACTTCGGCGCGGGGTGGACCTCGGGGGCGAGCATGCGCCAGGCGTTGACGCTGTAGCGGGCCAGGATGCGGGTGGAGAACTGCTCGCGGACCTCCGGGCCACCGAGGGCGCGAGCGGTCGCGGACTGGGCGACCAGGAGGACGTGCATGCGCAGCTGACGGCCCATGTAGAGGATCTCGTTGAGCGCGTCGATGGCCGGGGAGACCTTCGGGTCGCCAGGCTCGCGGGTCTTCTCCCAGTAGCGGGCCAACTGCTTCATCGTCGCGTTGATCTCTTCGAGAAGGATCAACAGTCGGGGGCCGATGGCCTTGGGGTCGGCGCCGATGCCCAGTTCGTCGGCGACCCGGGTGCGGCGCCGGCCTTCCATGCCGAGCGCGATGAGCTGCTCGTGGATGTCGGCGATGTCGGCGCAGTAGGTGACGTTCGGAATGCCGCGCGCCCACGGGTGCGAGATGCGCTTGGTGTCGAGGACGAACACGTGCGAGCCGTGGTGGAGCATCTGGCAGGCGATGCAGCGCAGAGTCACCGACTTGCCGCCGCCGGTGGAGGCGTTGACCAGGATGTGCGGGGATTCGGCGTCCAGGTCGACGGAGACGATCCGCCCGCCGGCGCCGAACCCGATGATCGGTGCGGACTCCTTGGCCTTGGCCACCAGCTCCCGCGTCTTGGGGTCCTTGAAGAGTGCTTTGGCCGGGGGCTTGCGGGTCTTCTTCACCCGCACGTACGGCTTGCTGCCCTCGGGGTGCCAGGAGAACGTCACGCCCTCCAGGGCGAGCTTCTGGGTGATGAGGTCGGCGACGACGTCGCGGGAGAAGCCCAGCTGCCGGGGCAGGTCGATGCGTATCTCCGCGTCGTCGTCGGAGAAGTTCTTCGGGATGTGGAGGTAGCGGCGCGGGTCGGTCTGCTCCGCCACCCCGAGCGGCCGGTGGAGTGCGTCGTGCAGCGGGCCGACCCACTCGCGCATCAACTCGCGGCGCTCACGGGTGAGGACCATGTAGGCCGCGGTGCCCACCGTCAGCACGGAGGCCGCGCCGATCCCGCCGGGCTCCAGTGCGGCGAGCGCCTGGTCCCGGTTGTCCCACAGCTCCTGGACGCCTCGCACGGTGGCGTCCAGGTCACGGGTGGACAGGTAGCCGGTCTCCGCGACGCCTGCGCCGAGGGCGAGGCGGAAGGACAGGCGCCGCCACCCGGGCTTGTAGGAGCGGCGCCGGACCTTGCCCTCCACCTTCGGCAGGGCCCAGGTGCCCGCGTGCCAGAACGTGGCGTCGGTCCGCTTCACGCCATCCAGGTCCCGGCCGGTCAACACCCGGCCGATGCCGAACATGAGGGATTCGGCGTCCTTCTCCACCTGCTTGTCGAACTTGCTCTGTGCCATGGCCGTGCCCTTTCGATCTGCGTCCCGGCACCTCACACCCGGAAGCGGACACGAACCGTAAAGCCGTTGGCCTGTGGACAGAGTTCGCTGAAAAGCACGTCCTGAGCTGCGGGTTGTGGACAACTTCTCGGACCAAAAATCCGCAGGGGCCCCGACTGTGGAGCGCGGTCGGTACAACGGTGAGAGGGATCAACCGGGGAGGGACTGCATGACCGAACACGAAGACGCGGTGGAACGCGCAAAGCGGTACGAAGGGGTCGCTGCGCGCTATGCCAAGAAGGCGATGGAGGGCGATGCGGGCGCAGCACAGCTGGCGCAGACGTTCGCCTCGATGGCGGTCGCGGCCCGGATGGAACTCATGAACTGGCGCATGCGCGTGCTCGGTGACCAGCTGGGAGACGTGAAGAAGTCGATGGACCTTCTGCGCCGCAAGCTGCCCGAGCGGTGACATCCATCAGCTGGCAGCGGCGGTGCTTACCGTGGGGTCGTGACCACCGTGCTCGGAGAGCGGCGGCGCAGTTCCTCGGACCAGGCCCGGAGCGGGGTCGCGAGGATGAGGTTGTCCCCGCGGCTGACGGTCTGGAGCAGTTGAGCGCACACGGTCGCTTCGGCGGCGAGGCCGGCCGGGCTGCCCAACACGGGGAAGGCGGCACGGACGCGGTCGGCGGTGTCCGGCTTCAGCAGCGAGTAGGCGTAGAGCGTGGCGGGGTCGAACCCCTCCGGAGCGCGGCCCCATCCTTCCCAGTCCAGCAGGCGCAACGGTTCGGTGAGGTTCGCCCAGTGGACATCCGCGTGGGCTGTTGTCCAGCGGGAGACGGCCGGGGCCGGGATGCCGACGAACTCGGGGATGGCCCGATCCATGTACTGCTGGCGTACGGCGACGCGGCCGGTGTCGACGGACGCCACTTTCTCCAGCGTCCCGGCGAGGTCGTTCCACCAGGCGTCCGGCAGTTGGGCCTCGTGCTGGAGGACCGGGTCGTCGGACAGGACCGGGTCGTCGACGCGGACCGACAGCTCCGCCCGGTAGGCGATGCCGTCGTCGACGGCGTCGTGGACTGCCAGGAGGGCGGGCCGGTGGCCGTCGAGGTCGCCGAAGGCGTGCTGGGCATCGAGGGCGCCGTCCCACAACTTCCCCGCGGCCTTGTCCTCCGGTGCGGACACCAGGCGCAGCCAGGCGGGCGCACCCGTAGCGGTGCGGGCCGGGGCACCCAGGGTGCGCCCGGCCCAACCCCAGAACACCGCGCCCGGCTCCACCTGGACGTCCAGAGCCTTCGCGGTGTGCGCGTGGTGGGCGCGCATGCGCTGTTCGGTGTCTGGGTCAGGGGGAGGCGAGTACACCGGTGATCTCCCGCAACTTGGCGGCGGTCAGGGAGGGTTGGGCGACGGCGTCGGCCGCTTCCTTCCAGTGTGGCGCACCGGAGGCGGCGAGAAGGACGTTTGTCACTCCTGGGCATGACGCGACGGCGAGGACGCACGCCTGTGCGGGGGTCAGGCCCGGCCGGATGAGGTCGGTGAGCTCCTGGTCGACCATGGCGGGGAGCTCCCCGCCGTGCAGCGGGGCCGACGCCATCACCCGCAGTCCCGCGCCGGCGGCGGCCGGGAGCGGTCCCCGGCCATGGAGGGCCTGGACGATCGGCGTCATCATCACCAGGCTGACCGGGAGTTGGACGGCGGCCAGGTGGTGCTGTCCGCCGGCGGCTTCGGCGGCCAGGGCGAGCAGCTCCCCCACCGTGAACGCCTCTTCCTCCAGGCCCGCCCAGGTGGCGACGCCGTACCCGGCCACGTGCCCGGCCGCCGCGGCTTCCTCCAGGACGGCGAAGGCGTCCCGGATCGCGCGGTGCAGGGTGGGGCGGTCGCCGGGGTGGGTGCGCTCGGGGTTGTGGAGCAGGACCAGGTCGAGGCGGTCGCGCCCGAGCTGCTCGCGGTTGCGTCTGGTCTGCCAGCGCACGTAGTCGGGGGCGAGGCTGTGCCCGGCGGTGGCCTGGTCCTGGTTGAGGACGCCGTCGTTCACGGCGTCGGTGCCGGTGGCTGCGGTGAAGTACCCCGTCTTGGTGGAGACGTTCAGTAACGGGTGGGCGGCCAGGGCCGGGGCCAGCAGGGTCTGCGCCTGGCCGGTGGCGTAGTTGGGGGCGGTGTCGATCCAGTGCGCGCCGGAGGCGGCCGCACGGACGGCCGCCTCCGGGATCGCCTGGCACCGGTAGGTACCGAGGGCGAGTTGTGCGGTCACAGCAGGCTCCCCATCGTCGCGGCCTGCCCGGCAACGAGCTCCTGGACCAGGGCGGCGACGTCCTCCAGGGCGAGGCCGGCCGTGTCGGCGAGCGTGGCCAGGTCCACGGTGCGGCCGTCGACCAGCGGGCGCAGCACTGCTTCCGCCTCGGGCGCGAACTCGTACGCGGTGCCGGCGGCGGACAGCGTCACCATGTCCTCGCCGACGTCCAGCACCGCGCGGGCGGTCGTCAGCCTCACCCGCAGACCGCCGTCGACGGGGACGGTGTCGATGTGCGGCAGGCTCGGCACCATCCGGCCGACGGCCTGGCCGTCCATCGCGGCCCGGTAGCGGGCGAGCAGCCCGGGGTCGTCCAGCAGTTCTGCGAGCCGCTTGCGCATCCCGTCCACGGCGTCGGCCTGGACGTCCGGCGCGGCGAGTAGCGGCAGGTCGCGGCGCCAGTCCTCGTGCGTGAGCAGCTGCTCGGACACCCACGTCATCAGGTCGGTCGCGGTGTGGGTCTGCAGTCCGCAGGTGACGTGCAGCGAGCGGGTGCCCTGGTCGGCGGAGACCGCGTGCCACACGCCGCGCGGCACGTACAGGACGTCGCCCGGCCGCAGGACCAGGTCGGCGACCGGTTCGGTGGGTGCCTCGCCCGGGTCGTCGATGTCGCGGTACAGCGGGTACGGGCGGGTGGTGCCGTAGATCCGCCAGCGCTTCGCGCCGTCCAGCTGGACGATGACGGTGTCGTGGTCGTCCCAGTGGACGCCGAAGCCCTCGGTGGCGCTCCAGGAGGCGTAGAGGTTCGCCTGCACGCGGGTGCGCAGCTCGCGCTCGATCGCTTCGCAGAGGCGGGCGATCGGCGGGTGGAGTTCGTCGACGCTGTCCAGGGCGAGCGAGGCGCCCTCCTTCAGGCGGGCGTGCAGTTCGGCCGGGTGCAGGCGGTGCCACACCGTGTGGCGGCGCGTGGCGACCGGTGTGGTGTAGCCGCCGACCAGCAGCGTTTCGCCGTCGCGGGACAGCCTCATCCGGGGCGGCTCCATGCGGTGGCCGGCCAGGATCTGGTTGAGGTCGTCCCAGGTCATCAGTCCGGCGACATCGAGGGCGCCGGGTACATGGCGGTGTTCGCGGTGCAGTGCCTGGGCGAGGAAGTCCTCGCCCCGGCACGCCGCGATGGGCATCTGCGGGATCGCCGCACGGCACCCGGGCCGTCAGTCCTTGCCGTCGCTCGTGGCGGTGCCGCCGCCCTCCG
>NZ_JBEXSH010000126.1:0-14563 GCF_040613555.1 Streptomyces sp. NPDC006265 | reverse complement strand
CATGTGGGCCAGCAGGATCTTGCCGCTGGAGGTGGCGTGCAGCGGCGTCAGCTGGCCGACCCAGTTGAACGCCGTGACGGCACCGGGACCACGCACCTGGTACAGGTTGATCGCGTACTGCTCCTGCATCACGGCGAGGTTCACGGTCTCGCCGATCTCCTCGGCGAGACGTTCGCAGACCGGGCGGCTCTGCTGGGTGATGTCGATGCGGCCGGTGACCGAGCCGGCGAGGCGGACGAGGCCGAAACCGAGGCGGTATTTGCCGCGCTCGCCCGCCTGTTCCACCAAGCCGCGCACCTCCAGGGCGCCGAGCAGCCGGAACGCGGTGGACTTGTGGACATCGATCTCGGCGGCCACCTCGCTGACCCCGGCCTCGCCGCGCCGGGCCAGGATCTCCAGCACGGTGATGGCTCGGTCGACGGACTGCACCCCACCGGTCGGGGCAGTTGTCGTTTCGCTATCTGGATGGTAGTTGCTCACAACGCAACTATACGGGCGTTAAACATAGGCGACAGCGGTGCAGGTCACGGGCTTGGCGCCACCCTGGTGAAGGTTGCGTGGTTCGCAACCTGGTGCGCATAGTGACACAGGTACTAGCATGCCGCGCATTCTCAACGGCGCGAGCGAGACGAGGCCTCATGGCTGACTTGCAGTACGACTTCGTCATCGTCGGTGGTGGATCGGCCGGCAGTGCACTGGCCAACCGGCTCTCCGCGGACCCCGGTAACCGGGTACTGGTTCTGGAGGCGGGCAGGCCCGACTACCCCTGGGATGTCTTCATCCACATGCCCGCGGCACTGACCTACCCGATCGGCAGCCGCTTCTACGACTGGAAGTACGAGTCCGAGCCGGAGCCCCACATGGGCGGGCGGCGCGTCTACCACGCGCGAGGCAAGGTGCTGGGCGGTTCCAGCAGCATCAACGGCATGATCTTCCAGCGCGGCAACCCCATGGACTACGAGCGATGGGCGGCCGACCCCGGCATGACGACCTGGGACTACGCGCACTGCCTGCCGTACTTCCGGCGGATGGAGAACTGCCTCGCCGCCGACCCGGACGACGAGTTCCGCGGTCACGAGGGTCCTCTCGTCCTGGAACGCGGGCCGGGGACCAATCCGCTCTTCGAGGCCTTCCTGAAGGCCACCGAAGAGGCGGGCCACGCCCCCACCGACGACGTGAACGGCTACCGGCAGGAAGGTTTCGCCAGGTTCGACCGCAACGTCCACCGCGGCCGCCGCCTGTCGGCCTCCAAGGCCTACCTCAAACCCGTGCGAAAGCGTCCAAACCTCACGATCAAGACGCGCACCCTGGTCACCCGCGTCCTCTTCGAAGGCAAGCGGGCCGTCGGCGTCGAGTACCGGCGTGGCCGCGGCAGACCCCAGCAGGTGCGTGCCCGCGAGGTCATCCTCTGCGGAGGCGCGATCAACTCCCCGCAGCTGCTCCAGCTCTCGGGCGTCGGCAACGCCGAGGAACTGCGCGCGCTCGGCATCGACGTCGTCCACCATCTGCCGGGTGTCGGCGAGAACCTCCAGGACCACCTGGAGGTATACATCCAGTACGCCTGCAAGCAGCCCGTCTCCATGCAGCCGTACCTCGCGAAGTGGCGCGCCCCCTTCATCGGCCTGCAGTGGCTCTTCCGTACGGGCCCCGCGGCGACCAATCACTTCGAAGCGGGCGGCTTCGTCCGCGGCAACGAGGACGTGGCCTATCCCAACCTGATGTTCCACTTCCTGCCCATCGCGGTCCGCTACGACGGCTCCGTGCCCGCCGGCGGACACGGCTACCAGGTGCATGTCGGGCCCATGTACTCCGACGCCATCGGCTCGGTGAAGATCAAGAGCGAGGACCCGGCCGAGCACCCCGCGCTGCGCTTCAATTACCTGTCCACCGAGCAGGACCGCCGCGAGTGGGTGGAGGCCGTCAGGGTCGCCCGCGAGCTGCTCAACCAGCCCGCCATGGCCCCGTACAACGCCGGGGAGGTCTCGCCAGGGCCGTCCGTCGAGACCGACGAGGAGATCCTCGCCTGGGTGGCCAAGGACGGCGAGACCGCGCTGCATCCGTCATGCACCTGCAAGATGGGCACCGACGAGATGGCCGTTGTGGACCCCTCCAGCATGCGCGTGTACGGTGTCGAGGGACTTCGTGTCGTCGACGCGTCGGTGATGCCCTACATCACCAACGGCAACATCTACGCGCCGGTGATGATGATCGCGGAGAAGGCGGCCGACCTCATCCTCGGCAAGGAGCCGTTGCCGCCCTCCGCGGCCGCGTACCACCGCCATCGAGACGCCCGGACATAGATGGGGTGAGTGGCGGTAACGTGGCGTTTTCCGTTCGCGAGCTTGGTAGGGAAACGAGACGTACCAAGCTCGCGTTCGACGGCCGCTCCCAGCCGTCTGCTTGTCCAAACTGTCATCAACCACCCCTTGACGTGGGTTCCCGCCTTATTCAGAGTGTTCCATCACAAGCAATTCGGTGCGCGATGCGCAACGCGATAGGCTCGAAGGAACTCCTCGAAGTGGCAGATCTGTACGTGGACGGAAAGTGGCGGGACCCCGTGGCCGGGGGCCACCGGGACATCCGCTGCCCGGCCGACGGAACACTCTCCGTCACCGTGTCCGAGGGGACACGCCCCGACGCCGAAGCGGCCATCACCGCGGCCCGCCGGGCCTTCGACGAAGGGTCCTGGCCGCGCACTCCCGAGCGCGAGCGCGGCGCGCTCCTCCTGCGCACGGCCGAGATCCTCGAACGCGACGCCGACGCGTTCGCCCGCGCCGAATCGCTGGACACCGGCAAACGGCTGGTGGAGAGCGAGTACGACGTCGCCGACGTCGTCTCCTGCCTCCGCTACTACGGAGGACTCGGTGGCACCGATGCCGGCCGGGTGATCGACACCGGCCGGGAGGACGCCGTCAGCCGCGTCGTGTACGAGCCGATCGGCGTGTGCGGACTCATCACTCCCTGGAACTACCCTCTCCTCCAAGCGAGCTGGAAGGTCGCCCCCGCTCTCCTCGCGGGCAACACGATCGTCCTCAAGCCCAGTGAGCTCACCCCCTCCACCTCGATCCTGCTGATGCGGGCCCTCGAGGAGGCCGGGCTCCCGGACGGAGCGGCCAACCTCATCCTGGGGGCCGGGCCCGAGGTGGGCGCGCCCCTCGCCGAAGACCCCGCCGTCGATCTGGTCTCCTTCACCGGCGGGCTGGACACCGGCAGACGCATCATGGCCACCGCCGCGGCGACCGTGAAGAGGGTCGCGCTGGAACTCGGCGGCAAGAACCCCAACGTCGTCTTCGCCGACGCCGACTTCGAGACGGCCGTGGACTTCGCGCTCACGGCCGTCTTTCTGCATTCCGGGCAGGTCTGCTCGGCCGGCGCCCGGCTGATCGTCGAGGACTCGCTGCACGACCGGTTCGTCGACGAGGTGGTCCGCCGCGCCCGGCTGATCCGCCTCGGCGGCCCCTTCGACCCGCAGGCCGACACCGGAGCGCTGATCTCCGCACAGCACCTGGCGAAGGTCGATGCGTATGTCGCGGCCGGGCTCGCAGAAGGTGCCGTCCTGCGCTGCGGAGGCGAACGCCCCGACGGCCCGGCCCTGGCGAACGGCCATTTCTACCCGCCGACCGTGCTCGACGAGTGCGGTCAGGACATGCGCGTGGTGCACGAGGAGTCCTTCGGGCCCGTGCTCACCGTGGAGCGCTTCACCGGCGAGGACGACGCGGTGCGCATCGCCAACGACACCGAGTACGGACTCGCGGGCGCCGTCTGGACCCAGGACGCCGGCAAGGCCCAGCGGGTCGCTCGCCGGCTGCGCCATGGCACGGTGTGGATCAACGACTACCACCCTTATGTCCCGCAGGCGGAATGGGGCGGGTTCGGACACTCCGGCGTGGGCCGCGAGCTGGGACCCACCGGTCTGGAGGAGTACCGCGAGGCGAAACACATCTGGCAGAACATCCACCCGCGGCCGCAGCACTGGTTCCGCGGCTGAACGCCGAAAGAGGTCGAACATGACCCCAGCAACGACAGAGGCGCCGCGGCGCAATACTCCCCACGATCCGGCACCCACCCCGGTCATATCAGTGCGCGATCTGTGGAAGGTGTTCGGGCCCAAAGCGGACCAGGTACCGGCCTCCGAGGAATTGCGCGGGCTCCCCCGGCTCGAACTCCTGGACCGCACCGGGTGCACCGCCGCCGTGCGCGACGTGAGCTTCGATGTCGCGCCCGGCGAGGTCTTCGTCGTCATGGGCTTGTCCGGCTCCGGAAAGTCCACCCTGGTGCGCTGCCTGACCCGGCTCATCGAACCCACCGCCGGCGAGATCGTCTTCGAGGGTGAGGACATCCGCGGCGCCGACGAAAAGCGCCTGCGCGAACTGCGCCGCAGTAAGTTCTCCATGGTCTTCCAGCACTTCGGTCTGCTGCCCCACCGCCGCGTCGTCGACAACGTGGCGTTCGGACTGGAGATCCGAGGTATGAGCCGGTCCGAGCGCACCAGACAGGCCTTGGAAGTCGTCGAACTCGTCGGGCTCTCCGGCTACGAGAACTCCTACCCCGACCAGCTCTCCGGCGGTATGCAGCAGCGCGTCGGTCTTGCCCGCGCGCTGGCCGGCGACCCGGACGTACTCCTCTTCGACGAGCCGTTCTCCGCGCTCGACCCGCTGATCCGCCGTGACATGCAGAACGAGGTCGTCCGTCTGCACCGCGAGGTCGGCAAGACGATGGTGTTCATCACGCACGACCTGTCCGAGGCGCTGCGCCTGGGCGACCGCATTCTCATCATGCGCGACGGCGGGATGATCCAGTGCGGCACCGGCGACGAACTGGTCGGGGCCCCCGCCGACGACTACGTACGCGACTTCGTCAGGGACGTGCCCCGCGGTGACGTACTGACCCTGCGATGGATCATGCGCCCGGCGGAGCCCGACGACCCCCTGGACGGCCCCGAGTTCGGCCCCGACGTCGTGGTGAAGGAAGCCACGCGGGCGGTGCTCGCGGCCGACCGACCGGTCAAGGTCGTCGAGAACGGCAAGCTGCTCGGCATCGTCGGTGACGAGGAGATCCTCACGATCGTCGCCGGGCAGGAAGGCGACGCGTGATGACCGTCGCCGTACGGAAATCGGAGAAGCCGCAGAGAACCGGGACCGAGGAGTCACCCCCTCCCGCCCGGCGTGAGCGCAAGGTCAGCCGGTCCATGGCCGTGGCCGCGATCCTGCTCGTCTGGCTGGTGCTCTTCGCCGTGCTGCGCGGAAAGCAGACCCTGTCCCTGGCCGCGGCCGACCTGACCGATCTGCACCGGTGGTTCAACGACGTCAACGACTCGATCGGCGCCAACCGCAACTCCAACCCGCTCTTCCTCTACTTCTTCAACGAGATCCGCCTGGTCATCGACACCCTGGTGACCTTCGTGCAGGATCTGATCTCGCAGCCGACCCCGGGCCGCCCGGTTCCGCTTGTCGGCTGGCTCGGCGTCGTCGGCGTCGTCGGCTATGTCTCCTGGGCCGTGGGCAACTGGCGGGTGGCGCTGCTGGCCGTGGCCGGCTTCACCTTCCTGGGCCTGCAGGGGCTCTGGCAGGAGAGCATGGACACCCTGGCACTGACCCTCTCGGCGGTCTGCGTGGCGCTGCTGTTCGCCATTCCCCTGGGCGTGTGGGCCGGGTTGTCGGACCGGGTCAACCGGATCGTGACGCCGTTCCTGGACTTCATGCAGACGATGCCGACCTTCGTCTATCTGGCGCCGCTGACGCTGTTCTTCCTGATCGGTCCCGCCTCGGCCACGATCGCCACCACGATCTACGCGGCACCACCGGCGATCCGCATCACCGCGCACGCCATCCGCTCCGTACCACAGGCCACGGTCGAGGCGGCGGACTCGATGGGCGCGACGCGGCGCCAGGCGCTGCTGAAGGTCCTGCTGCCGATGTCCAAACGGACCGTGGTGATGGGCATCAACCAGACCATCATGGCCGCCCTGGCCATGGTGACCATCGCGGCCCTGATCAACGCGCCCGGCCTCGGCGCGACCGTCATCCAGGCCCTGCAGTCGCTGAGCGTCGGCACGGCCTTCAACGCGGGTCTGGCGATCGTCGTCCTGGCGATCGTGCTGGACCGCGTCACCACCGCGGCGAGCGGCCGGGCGGAGACGGCCCGGCGTTCGGGCAGTCCCCTTCTCAAGTGGCGGCGGCACCTGCTGGCGGCCGGGGCAGTGGTGGCGCTGGTGCTGGTGTATCTGTCGAACACCTACGTGTGGGCGGCCGAGTTCCCCGGCGAGGGCCGAGTCGGCAGCGCCATCTCCAGCGCGGCGGCCGATGTGACCACCTGGGCACAGGACAACCTGTCGGGCCTGACCAACGCCTTCCGTGACGCCCTCACCAACGGCCTGCTCAATCCGTTCCAGCACCTGCTGACCGACTCCCCGTGGTGGCTCGTCGGCGCGGTCCTCGTCGCGGTCGGCACGGTGCTCGGCGGATGGCGCGCCGGGGCCACCACCGTCGTGTGCGTAGGCCTGCTGGTCGGCACGGGTCTGTGGTCCGACGCCATGACGACCCTGGCGTCCACCGCCGTGGCGACGGTGCTGGTGATGCTGCTCGGCGTCGTCGCCGGGGTGTGGATGGGACGCAGCGCGCTGGTGGACCGGCTGGTCCGGCCCACTCTGGACGCGGCCCAGGTCATGCCGCCGTTCGTCTATCTCGTGCCGTTCCTCGCGCTGTTCGGCGCGACACGGTTCACGGCCATCGTCGCCGCCGTCGTCTACGCGGTGCCGGTCGCCACCAAGATCATCGCCGACGGGGTGCGGGCGGTGCCCGCGACCACCGTCGAGGCGGCGACGTCCACCGGGTGCAACACCTGGCAGATCATCACCAAGGTTCAGCTGCCCATGTCGCGCGGCGCCCTGACCCTCGCGACCAACCAGGGCCTCATCTACGTGCTGTCCATGGTCGTCGTGGGCGGCCTGGTGGGCGCGGGTGCCCTCGGTTACGACGTCGTGGCCGGGTTCTCGCAGGGCCAGCTGTACGGCAAGGGACTCGCGGCCGGACTCGCCATCGTCCTGCTCGGAGTCATGTTCGACCGGATCACACAGGCAGCGGCTCGCCGCGCCGGTACATAAGGAGCACCACACCATGGCACGACACTGGGGAGCCGGCGCGGCCGGCCTGGCCGTTCTCGGCCTCACCCTCACGGCCTGCGGCGGCGCCAAGGTCGGCGACGACAACGCGGGCGGTTCAAGCAGCTCGGGCAGCTCGGGCAAGTGCAGCACCTTCAATCTCGCGATCAACCCGTGGGTCGGCTACGAGGCGAACGCGGCGGTCCTCGCGTACGTCGCCGAGCACGACCTCGGCTGCAAGGTCGAGAAGAAGAACCTCAAGGAGGAGATCGCCTGGCAGGGCTTCGGGACGGGCGAGGTCGACGCCGTCGTCGAGAACTGGGGCCACGACGATCTGAAGAAGAAGTACATCACCGACCAGAAGACCGCCGTCAACGCGGGCCCGACCGGTAACAAGGGTCTCATCGGCTGGTACGTGCCGCCGTGGCTGGCGAAGGCGCACCCGGAGATCACCGACTGGAAGAACCTGAACAAGTACGCGTCGAAGTTCAAGACCTCGGAGTCGGGCGGCAAGGGGCAACTCCTCGACGGCGACCCCTCGTTCGTCACCAACGACGGGGCGCTGGTGAAGAACCTCAAGCTCGACTTCAAGGTGGTGTACGCGGGCAGTGAGACCGCGCTCATTCAGGCGTTCCGCAACGCCGAGAAGAACAAGGAATGGGTGATCGGCTACTTCTACGAGCCGCAGTGGTTCCTGTCCGAGGTGCCGCTGAAGAAGGTCAGCCTTCCCGAGTACAAGGACGGTTGCGACGCCGACACCGAGAAGGTCGCGTGCGACTACCCGGTGTACGAACTCGACAAGATCGTCAGCGCGAAGTTCGCCAAGTCGGGCAGCCCCGCCTATGACCTGGTGAAGAACTTCACCTGGACGAACGACGACCAGAACACCGTCGCCAAGTACATCGCAGTGGACAAGATGTCGCCCGATGCGGCGGCGAAGAAGTGGGTCGAGGCAAACCGCGACAAGGTCGACGCCTGGATCAAGTAGGGCGCACCACCGCCCTGGTGAACCCCGTCGGCAAGGCCCGGCAGGCTGTGTCCTCAGCCTGCCGGGCCTTGTCGTTTTCCGGTGATTCCTCCCCGCCGCCTCCAGGGGGTTTTCCGGCGTCTCGGACCCCTTGACACGCCTGTCCACGGCGGGCACATTGAGTTGCGCAACCTGAATCCTGTTGCGCACAAAGCAACTGGATCGCTTTCAACGTCGGAGGTGCGGCGATGGCGGGACCCCGGGTGGTCATCATCGGAGCGGGCGTCGTGGGAGCAGCGCTCGCCGATGAGATCTCCGCGCGCGGCTGGACCGAAGTGACCGTGGTCGACCAGGGCCCACTGCCCGCCACCGGGGGATCGTCGTCGCACGCCCCGGGCCTGGTCTTCCAGACCAACCCCTCCAAGACCATGACCGAGATGGCCCGTTACACCGTCGAGAAGTTCTGCTCGCTCGACGTGGACGGTCAGCCCTGCTTCCTGCAGGTCGGCGGCCTGGAGGTGGCGACCAGCCCGGAGCGCGTCACGGAACTCCAGCGGCGCCACGGCTGGCTCGCCTCCTGGGGCATCGAGTCCCGGCTGCTGAACACCGGGGAGTGCGTGGAACAGCACCCGCTCGTCAACCCGGACAAGGTCCTCGCCGGCCTTCTCGTACCGACGGACGGCCTCGCGAAGGCGGTCCTCGCCGTCGAGGCGCAGATCCGGCGGGCCACCGAGCGCGGCGTGCGCTTCCTCGCGCGCCACGAGGTCCTCGACGTTCAGCGGGCCGACGGGGAGGTGACCGGCGTCCTCACGGACCAGGGCGAGATCCCCGCCGACATCGTCGTGTGCTGCGCCGGCATCTGGGGTCCGAAGATCGCCCGCATGGCCGGCATGAACCTCCCGCTCACGCCGCTCGGCCACCAGCTCGCCTGGACGGGCCCGGTACCCGCACTGGCGGGCCAGACGGAGGAGGCGGTCCGCCCGATCCTGCGCCACCAGGACGCCGACCTCTACTACCGCGACCGCTTCGACGGCCTGGGCATCGGCTACTACGGCCACCGTCCGATGCCGATCTCGGCCGACGACATCCTCTCCGTGGACGAGGCCGAGGAGATGCCGTCCGTCCTGAAGTTCACCGAGGAGGACTTCGAGGAGGCCTGGAGCGAGACCCAGTCGCTGCTCCCCGCGACCAAGGACGCCAAGGTCGAGGAGGGCATCAACGGCCTGTTCTCCTTCACCACCGACGGCCTGCCCCTGCTCGGCGAATCCCCGGACGTCAAGGGCTTCTGGGTCGCCGAGGCCGTCTGGGTCACCCACTCCGCGGGCGTCGGGCGGGCCATGGCCGAGTGGCTGGTCGACGGCTACTGCTCCTCGTTCGACCTGCACGAGTGCGACGTCAACCGCTTCGAGCCGCACCAGCTCTCGCCGGAGTACGTGCTGGCCCGCGACTGCCAGAACTTCGTCGAGGTCTACGACATCCTCCACCCCCTCCAGCCGTCGGGAGACCCCCGCCCGATCCGCACCAGCCCGTTCCACGCCCGGCAGCAGGAGCTGGGCGCCTTCTTCCTGGAGGCGAACGGCTGGGAGCGCCCCCAGTGGTACGAGGCCAACGCGGGCCTGGTCGAGGGCCGTTCCATCGTCACCCCCAACGACTGGGCCGCGCGGTACTGGTCGCCCATCGTCGCCGCCGAGGCCCAGACCACCCGTGAGACCGTCGCCATGTACGACATGACGGCTCTCAAGCGGCTCGAGGTCAGCGGGCGCGGTGCCGGCGAGTTCCTGGAGCGGCTGTGCACCGGCAAGGTCGCCAAGTCCGTCGGCTCGGTGACGTACACCCTGCTCCTCGACCACGACGGCGGCATCCGCAGCGACATCACCGTCGCCAGGCTGGCCCCCGACCTCTTCCAGGTCGGCGCCAACGGCAACCTGGATCTCGACTGGTTCACCCGGCACCTCCCCGCCGACGGCACGGTCCAGGTCCGCGACATCACCTCCGGCACCTGCTGCATCGGCCTGTGGGGCCCGCGTGCCCGTGACGTCCTGCAGCCGTTCACCGACGCCGACTTCTCCGCGACCGGCCTGAAATACTTCCGCGCCAAGCGTGCCCACATCGGCTCCGTGCCCGTCACCGCGATGCGGCTCAGCTATGTCGGTGAGCTCGGCTGGGAGCTGTACACCACCGCCGACCTGGGCGGGAAGCTGTGGAACACCCTCTGGCAGGCGGCCGAGCCGCTCGGCGGCATCGCGGCCGGCCGCGGCGCCTTCAACAGCCTCCGCCTGGAGAAGGGCTACCGCTCCTTCGGCACGGACATGACCTACGAGCACGACCCCTACGAGGCCGGCGTCGGCTTCGCCGTCAAGCTCGACAAGGACGACTTCATCGGCAAGGCGGCGCTGGAGTGCCGTAAGGCGGATGTGCGGCGCAAGCTCACCTGTCTCACGATCGACGACCCGAGGGCGGTCGTCATGGGCAAGGAACCGGTGTACGACGGCGACTGTGCGGTCGGGTACGTCACGAGTGCCGCGTACGGCTACACGATCGGCAAGGGGATCGTCTATGCCTGGCTGCCGGCGGAGCTGGCCGCTCCGGGGACGGTTGTGCATATCGGATACTTCGACCAGAGCGTCGAGGCTGTCGTTGCCGAAGAGCCGCTGTTCGATCCGGCCATGTCCCGTCTCCGTGGCTGAGATCTCGTCTGCGGATCGGTTGTGGCCGCTCGCGCAGTTCCCCGCGTCCCGTGGGAGGGCATTCAGCCACCGCTCGTCGGAAGGAACTCCAGGTGACTGCACAACTCCTTGACGGCAAGGCCACTGCCGCCGCCATCCGTGGCGAACTCGCCGAGCGCGTTGCCAAGTTGACCGCGACCTCCGGTCGAGCGCCGGGCCTCGGCACCGTCCTGGTCGGCGACGACCCCGGCAGCCACGCCTACGTCGGCGGCAAGCACCGTGACTGCGCCCAGGTGGGCATCGCCTCCATGCGCCGGGAGCTGCCCTCCGACGCTTCGCAGCAGCAGGTCGAGGAGACGATCGACGAACTCAACGCCGACCCCTTCTGCACCGGCTACATCGTCCAGCTGCCGTTGCCCCGTCACCTCGACGCGGGCGCCGTACTGGAACGCATGGACCCGGCCAAGGACGCCGACGGGCTGCACCCGGTCAACCTCGGCCGGCTCGTCCTCGGCGTCGAGGCCCCGCTGCCGTGCACCCCGCGCGGCATCGTCGAACTGCTCCGGCGCCACGACGTGCCGCTCGCCGGAGCGCGGGTGTGCGTGATCGGCCGGGGCGTCACCGTCGGACGGCCCATCGGGCTCCTCCTCACCCGCAGGTCCGAGAACGCCACCGTCACCCTCTGCCACACCGGCACCAAAGGCCTGGCCTGGCACGTACGCGAGGCGGACATCGTCGTCGCGGCCGCCGGCTCGCCCGGCTTGATCACCAAGGACATGCTGCGCCCCGGCGCGGCCGTCCTCGATGTCGGTATCACCCGCACCGGCCAGGGGCTGGTCGGTGACATCCACCCGGACACCGCCCAGGTCGCCGGATGGCTGGCTCCGATGCCCGGGGGTGTGGGCCCCATGACCCGGGCCATGCTGCTCGCCAATGTCGTTGAGGCCGCCGAGAGGAACGCGAACACCGTATGAACGCGCTGAACACCCCCCTGGCGGAGCTGGACCCCGAGGTCCACGCCGCGCTCCGCGCCGAACTGCACCGCCAGCAGTCCACCCTGGAGATGATCGCCTCCGAGAACTTCGCCCCCTCCGCCGTGATGGAGGCCCAGGGCTCGGTCGCGACCAACAAGTACGCCGAGGGGTACCCGGGCCGCCGCTACTACGGCGGCTGCGAACACGTCGACGTCACCGAGCGGCTGGCCATCGAGCGCGTCAAGTCCCTGTTCGGCGCGGGCTTCGCCAACGTGCAGCCGCACTCGGGCGCCCAGGCGAACACCGCCGTCTTCTTCGCCCTGCTCCAGCCCGGCGACACCGTCCTCGGCCTCGACCTCGCGCACGGCGGACACCTCACGCACGGCATGCGCATCAACTACAGCGGCAAGATGCTCAACGTCGTGCCGTACCACGTGTCCGAGGCGGACCACCTCGTCGACATGGACGAGGTCGAGCGGCTCGCCAAGGAACACCGCCCCAAAATGATCATCGCGGGCTGGTCGGCGTACCCCAGGCAGCTGGACTTCGCGGCCTTCCGCAGGATCGCCGACGACGTGGGCGCCCTGCTGATGGTCGACATGGCGCACTTCGCCGGACTGGTGGCGGCGGGACTGCACCCCAGTCCCGTACCGCACGCCCATGTCACGACCACGACGACGCACAAGACCCTCGGCGGTCCGCGCGGCGGCGTCATCCTCACCAACGAGGCCGACCTCGCCAAGAAGATCAACTCGGCGGTGTTTCCCGGTATGCAGGGCGGCCCCCTGGAGCACGTCATCGCCGCGAAGGCGGTGTCGTTCAAGGTCGCCGGGACACCGGACTTCGCCGAACGCCAGGCCCGCACCCTCGCGGGGGCCCGCATCCTGGCCGAACGCCTCACCCGGGCTGACGCGGCAGCCGCCGGAGTCAACGTGCTGACCGGCGGCACGGACGTCCACCTCGTCCTGGTCGACCTGCGCGACTCCGCGCTGGACGGCCGCCAGGCCGAGGACCTGCTCCACGACATCGGCATCACCGTCAACCGCAACGCCGTGCCCTTCGACCCGCGCCCGCCCATGGTCACCTCGGGCCTGCGCATCGGCACCCCCGCCCTGGCCACCCGCGGCTTCACCGAGGAGGACTTTGGCGAGGTCGCGGACGTCATCGCCCTCGCCCTCCAGCCCGAGCCGGACGTGGCCGCCCTGCGCGCCCGCACCGAGGCCCTGGCCGCCAAGCACCCGCTCTACCCCCACCTGTCCGAGGACGGAGACGCCCGATGAGCCCCCGCACCCCCGGCGCCGAGCTCCCCGAACACCCCGACTGGCTCTGGCGCAACCCCGAGCCGAAGCGCTCGTACGACGTCGTCGTCGTGGGCGGCGGCGGACACGGCCTGGCCACCGCCCACTACCTGGCGAAGAACCACGGCATCACCAACGTCGCCGTGCTGGAGAAGGGGTGGCTGGCGGGCGGCAACATGGCCCGCAACACCACGATCATCCGCTCCAACTACCTGTGGGACGAGAGCGCCGGCATCTACGAGCACGCCCTCAAGCTGTGGGAAGGACTGGCGGACGAGCTCGACTATCCGATCCTCTTCTCCCAGCGCGGCGTACTGAACCTCGCCCACAGCCTCCAGGACGTCCGCGACAGCGTGCGCCGCGTCGAGGCCAACCGCCTCAACGGCGTGGACGCCGAGTGGCTCGACGCGGACGGCGTCAAGGACGTCTGCCCGATCGTCAACATCTCCCCGGACGTGCGCTACCCCGTCCTGGGCGCCACCTACCAGCCGCGCGCGGGCATCGCCAAGCACGACCACGTCGCATGGGGCCTGGCCCGCTCCGCCGACGCCGCCGGCATCGACATCATCCAGAACTGCGAGGTCACCGGCCTCGACGTGGTCGGCAACCGGGTGGTCGGAGTCCAGACCACCCGGGGCCCGATCGCCGCGGGCAAGGTCGCGCTCTGCTCGGCGGGCCACACCTCGGTCCTGGCGGCCATGGCGGGTATCGAACTCCCCGTGCAGAGCCATCCCCTGCAGGCGCTCGTGTCGGAGCTGCTGGAACCGGTCCACCCGACGGTCGTCATGTCCAACGCGGTCCACGTCTACGTCAGCCAGGCCCACAAGGGTGAGCTGGTGATGGGCGCGGGCATCGACGCGTACAACTCCTACACCCAGCGCGGCGCCTTCCACATCATCGAGGAGCAGATGTCGGCGGCCCTGGAGCTCTTCCCGGTCTTCGCCCGCGCCCATGTCCTGCGCACCTGGGGCGGCATCGTCGACGTCAGCCCCGACGCCTCACCGATCGTCGGCCTCAGCCCGGTCGACAACCTCTACCTCAACTGCGGTTGGGGGACCGGCGGTTTCAAGGCCACCCCGGGCGTCGGCTGGGTCTACGCCCACACCATCGCCCACGACTCACCCCATCCGCTGAACGCCCCCTTCTCGCTCGACCGTTTCACCACCGGCGCGCTCGTCGATGAGCACGGCGCGGCCGCGGTGGCCCACTAGGACCATCAGGGAGCCGACCCATGCTGCTGATCCCCTGCCCGTGGTGCGGGCCCCGCGACGAGGCCGAGTTCCACTACGGCGGCCAGGCCCACATGCCCTACCCGCAGGACCCCTCCTCCCTCACCGACGCGGAGTGGGCCCGCTACCTCTTCTTCCGCGACAACCCGAGGGGGCCCTTCGCCGAGCGCTGGAGCCATGCGGCGGGCTGCCGCCGCTGGTTCAACGCGGTGCGGGACACCTCGACGAACGAGATCCTGACGGTGTACCGGGCGGGGGAGGAGCGCCCGGCCACCTTCGAGGCACGTCCAGCGCAGGCAGCCCGTCCGGCTATTGAGGACGAGGCCGTCC
>NZ_JBEXSH010000125.1:0-14733 GCF_040613555.1 Streptomyces sp. NPDC006265 | reverse complement strand
ACCGCGGTCGCGGCGCACGGGCCTGGCGGCGGGGGTATCCGCAGGGTGCCCCGCTGGTCCGGGGGCGCGGCCGACGTCGTTGGGGGGGGGGGCCTCAAGGAGCCGTCAAGGCGCCGCCCGCCCGCCGACGCCGGCGTCACCGGGGGAACCGGCCGCTCTCTGCCGTGTCCTGGGACTGAGCCAGCGGCGCGTGCCACACCAGCCGTGTCCCCTTTCCGCCGGGGCTTTCCAGCTCCATGCCGCCGCCAAGCTTCTGCGCTCGCTCGGCCATGTTGGTCAGACCGCTACGGCGGCCTCCGTCCGGGACGCCGACGCCGTTGTCCGTGACCGTCAGGCGGACCTGCTTGCCGTCCGTCTCCAGCACGACGTCGGTGCGGTCCGCGGCAGCGTGCCGGGCAACGTTGGTAAGGGACTCGGTGAGGACGGCCATGACGTGGTCGGCGGTCTGGCCGGGCACGTGCGTGTCGAGCAGGCCCTCCATGCGGACGCTGGGAGCGAAGCCCAGGAGCGGAGCGGCTTCGCCGATCGCACGCACCGCGCGGGAGCGCAGACCGGGTGCCGCGTCGTCGTCGCGGGACCGCAGACCGAAGATCGTCGACCTGATGATCTTGATGGTCTCGTCGAGGTCGTCCACCGCCCGCAGGATCCGCTCGGAGGCCATCGAGTCCTGGACGCGGCGACCGGCGCTCTGCAGGGTCATGCCGGTGGCGAAGAGCCGTTGGATGGCCAGGTCGTGCAGATCACGGGCGATCCGGTCGCGGTCCTCCAGAAGGGCGATCTGTTCGGCGTCCTCGCGTCGTTCCGCCAGCTCCATCGCGACGGCGGCCTGCGCGGCGAAGACCTGGAGCGGCTCGGTCTCCTTCTCGGAGAACTCCTGGCCGCCAGACTGCCGGACCAGCAGCACCACGCCGCGGGCCTCGTCGCCCGAGCCGATCGGCACGGCGACGGCCGGTCCGAGCTCCTCGAATCGCGGCGGACCGGCTGAAACCCTGGAGTCACGGGACACGTCCGGGCTGCTGACAGGAGCCCGCTGAACGAACGCCTGCCCGATGAGAGTGCCCTCCACGGGCAGTACGATCCCGCGCCATGCGTCGGCCTCCTGGCCTACGGCGAGTTCCACCGCGAGGGTGCCGGTTCCGCTCACCGGCATGGCCACCACGCTCAGGGCGGAAGCCGTGATCTCCCTGGCCCGTTCTGCGATCAGCGGCAACACCCCGCCCTGATCCGCGCCGGACATCAGCGTGTGGGTGATCTCGGCGTTCACCTGGAGCCAGCGCTCGCGCAGCCGGGAATCCTCATAGAGGCGGGCGTTGTCGATGGCCACGCCGGCCGCCACGGCCAGCGTCGCCAGCACCGACTCGTTGTCCTCGTCGAACTGCTGCCCGCCGCGCTTCTCCGTCAGGTACAGGTTGCCGAAGATGTGGTCGCGCACCCGGATCGGTACGCCGAGGAAGGTGTTCATCGGCGGGTGGTGGGCCGGGAACCCGTAGGAAGCGGAGTGGTCGGAGAGTTTGGTCAGGCGCAGCGGCTCGGGGTGGCGGATCAGCTCGCCCAGGATGCCGTGGCCCTCCGGGTAGGGGCCGATGCGCGCGATCTGCTTCGCGCCGACGCCCACTGTGTGGAAGGCGGACAGCCGCTTGCCGTCCGGACCGATCACCCCGAGCGCCGCGTACTCCGCGTCGACCAGGGCCGCCGCGGCCTCGACGATGCTGCGCAGTGCCTGCTCCAGGTCGAGCTCGCGGCCGACCGACAGCACGGCTTCCAGGAGGCTGTGGACCCGGTCCCGGGTGCCGCGCGCCGCGTCCAGACGGGCTTGCAGCTCCTCCAGCAGCTCGTCCAGCCGCAACTGGGGCAACCGTACCCGTGCCTCGCGGGCCTCCTCGGCGTTCTCCACCGCTGCTCCTCCAACGCCTCACCGCCTGTTGGCAGCCGTACCGTGCACCTACCCACGGTAGCGGCCCGAACAGGGAGACGATAACCACTCGTTGTCGTACCAGCCGAAGACCTTGACCACCGTGGGTCTGGGTGAGGGGGGCGTCCAGGACGCACGAGGGGGGGCGCCGACCACGTCGCGGGAGGCGATCGGGGCGTCGGACACCGGTAGGACGTCCTTCGGCGGTCCCTCGGCGGCCCCGCGGTAGACGGCGTTGATCTCCTCGGCGCTCACCGCCCGCTCGAGGGCCACGATCCGGTCGGTCAGCGAGCCGTCCTCGACCGGGACGCGCACGGCGCTGCCGTCCAGCGCGCCCGCCAGCTCGGGCAGGACCAGAACGACGGCGCGGGCGGCGCCGGTCGTGGTGGGGATGATGTTGACCGCCACCGAGTGGCCCCAACGCGGGTCCTTGTGGGGGCCGTCCAGGACCACCTGGCCGTTGGTGTAGCCGTGGATCGTGGTCATCAGTCCTTTGACCACGCCGAAGTGGTCGTCGAGGACCTTGACCATGGGGGCCACGCAGGTGGTGGTGCACGAGGCGTCGGAGATCACGTGGTGGTGCTCCGGGTCGTACGTTCCTTCGGTGACGCCCATGACGATCGTGGCGTCGACGTCCTTGCCGGGCACGGACAAGAGCACCTTGCGCGCGCCGGCCCAGATGCTGGCCGGCCTTCTTCCCAGGATGGCCGAGGTCCAGGGCCGGTCGGCCTCATTTCGCCGGCGTCAGTGGGCCATGAGGCCGCGCTCGCGGAACCGGCCCCGTACCCGGTCCACCAGCGCCTCGTCGGGAACCGGGGCGTCGCGCAGGGGGAAGGGGATACCCAAGGCGTCGTACTTGGCGGAGCCGAGCTTGTGGAACGGCAGGATGTCGACCCGCTCCACGCAGGCGAGGCCGGAGAGGAATCCGGCCAGTCCGTCGACGGCGTCCTCGTCGTCGGTCCAGCCGGGCACCAGGACGTACCTGATCCACACGCGCTTACCCAGCCGGTCGAGACGGGTGGCGAAGTTCAAGGTGGGGGCGAGGGCGCCGCCGGTCAGCTTCCGGTACGTCGTGACGTCGAAGAACTTGATGTCCAGCAGCACCAGGTCGGTGTCGGCCAGGAGCTCGTCCGTGGCGCGGGCGCCGAGGAAGCCCGAGGTGTCGAGGGCGGTGTGCAGGCCGGCTTCCTTGCAGCGGCGCAGGACCGCTCCGGTGAAGGCCGGCTGGAGCAGGGGCTCGCCGCCGGTGAGGGTCACGCCCCCGCCGGCCGTGGCGAGGAAGCCCTGGTACTTGTCGATCTGCGCCATCACCTCGTCGACGGTGGCCTCCCGGCCGTCGCGCATGTGCCAGGTGTCGGGGTTGGCGCAGTACAGGCAGCGCAGGGGGCAGCCGCTGGTGAAGAGGACGAACCGGGTTCCGGGACCGTCCACGCCGGTGGACAGGTCCCAGGAGTGGATCCGGCCGGTGGCCGATTGCGGTGCCATGGTGTTCACAGCGATCCGTGGAAGGTGCGGCTGATCACGTCGAGCTGCTGCTCGCGGGTCAGGCGGACGAAGTTCACGGCGTAGCCGGAGACCCTGATCGTAAGCTCCGGGTACTTCTCCGGGTGCTCCATGGCGTCCTCCAGCACGGCACGGTCGAGGACATTGACGTTCATGTGGAATCCGCCCGCGGACATGTAGGCGTCGAGGATGCCGGCCAGGTGGCCGGCCCGCTCCTCGGGAACGTGGCCCAGCCCCTCCGGGGTGATCGTGGTGGTCAGGGAGATGCCGTCGCGGGCCGCTTCGTAGGGCAGCTTGGCGACCGAGAGGGCAGAGGCGGCCACGCCGTGCCGATCGCGGCCGTTCATCGGGTTGGCGCCGGGGGCGAAGGGCTGTCCGGCGCGTCGGCCGTCGGGGGTGTTGCCGGTGTGCTTGCCGTAGACGACGTTGGAGGTGATGGTCAGCACGGACTGGGTGTGCTCGGCATCGCGGTAGGTGGGATGCCTGCGCACCTTCGCCATGAACGACTCCACCAGCTCGACGGCGAGGGCGTCGGCACGGTCGTCGTTGTTGCCGTACGCCGGGAAGTCACCCTCGGTGTGGAAGTCCACGGCCAGCCCGGTCGCGTCGCGGGTGACCTTCACCCGGGCGTGCTTGACGGCGGAGAGGCTGTCCACGGCGACCGAGAGCCCCGCGATGCCGCAGGCCATGAAACGGTGGACCGGGTGGTCGTGGAGCGCCATCTCGATGCGCTCGTAGGCGTACTTGTCGTGCATGTAGTGGATGACGTTGAGCGCGTCGACGTAGGTCTGGGCCAGCCAGTCCAGCACGCGGTCGTAGGCGGCAGCCAGTTCCTCGTAGTCCAGGTACTCACGGGTCAGCGGCGGCATCTGAGGGGCGATCTGGTCGCCGGTCATCTCGTCCCGGCCGCCGTTGACGGCGTAGAGCAGGGCCTTGGCGAGGTTGACGCGTGCGCCGAAGAACTGCATCTGCTTGCCCACCGCCATCGCGGAGACGCAGCAGGCGATCGCGGTGTCGTCGCCGGTGCGCGGGCGCATCAGGTCGTCCGACTCGTACTGGAGGGCGCTGGTTTCGATGGACACCCGGGCGCAGAACTCCTTGAAGCCGGCCGGCAGCCGCGGTGACCACAGCACCGTCATGTTCGGTTCCGGGGCGGGGCCCAGGTTGTACAGCGTCTGCAGGAACCGGAACGAGGTGCGGGTGACCAGCGGACGTCCGTCTGCGCCGATGCCGCCGATGGACTCCGTCACCCACGTCGGGTCGCCGGAGAACAGGGCGTCGTATTCGGGGGTGCGCAGGAACCGCACGATCCGCAGCTTGATCACGAAGTCGTCGATCAGCTCCTGGGCACGGGTCTCGTCGAGGAGTCCCTCGTCGAGGTCGCGCTGGAGGTAGACGTCCAGGAAGGTGGAGGTGCGGCCCAGCGACATCGCGGCGCCGTTCTGCTCCTTCACCGCGGCGAGGAAGCCGAGGTAGAGCCACTGGACGGCCTCGTGCGCGGTGGCCGCGGGCCGGGTGACGTCGCAGCCGTACGAGGCTGCCATCTCGGCCAGCTCGCCCAGCGCCCGGATCTGCTCGGCCAGTTCCTCGCGGTCGCGGATGACGTCGGCGGTGGACGGCCTGGCGTCCAGCAGGGCTCGCTCGGCGCGTTTGGCCTCGACGAGCCGGTCGGTGCCGTACAGGGCGACGCGCCGGTAGTCGCCGATGATCCGGCCACGGCCGTAGGCGTCCGGCAGGCCGGTGATGATGCCGACCTTGCGGGCGGCGCGCATGGCGGGGGTGTAGGCGTCGAAGACACCCGAGTTGTGGGTCTTGCGGTAGGTGTCGAACACCTTCGTCACGAACGGGTCGGGCTCGTAGCCGTACGCCTTCAGTCCGTTCTCCACCATGCGCAGGCCGCCGTTGGGCATGATCGCGCGCTTGAGGGGGGCATCGGTCTGCAGGCCGACGATCAGCTCGCGGTCGCGGTCGATGAAGCCGGGCGCGTGCGAGGTGATGGTGGAGGGGGTGGCGGCGTCCACGTCGAGGACGCCCCTGCGCCGCTCCTCCGGGAAGAGTGCGCTGATCTTCTCCCAGACCGCGCGGGTGCGGTCCGTGGGGCCGGTCAGGAAGGATGCGTCGCCCTCGTAGGGCGTGTAGGTGGCCTGGATGAAGTCGCGCACGTCGATGCGTTCACGCCACCCGCTCCCGGCGAACTGCCGCCAGGCGTCGGCGGTCCGGGGGCCGGCTGTCACCGTCGCGGTCATCACAGGTCCTCTCGTCGTACGGTCTTGTCACGGAAGATGCTCGTCGTGCGGGTCGGCGGCGAGGAGTGCCGGACAGGGCACCGGGCGGTCCGTGCGACCCTGGCCGGCCGGGACCTTCGGTCCCCGGCTTCCTCAGCCGCGCACCGAAGGGCGGGGCCGCCACGAGTGGAAGGGACACCGGCCGGCTGGTGCGCGGTGTCACTCGTGCGGGACGACGGCGACGGGACATCCGACGTGGTGCAGGGCGGCGTGCGTGACAGGCCCCGTGTGGACACCGACCTGGTGATCGATGCCGCGGCGGCCCACCACCAGAAGGCCCGCGTCGTGGGCGGCCCGCACCAGGACCACCGCGGCGCGTCCCTCGATGACCGTCTCGGTCACGGGGACGGTCGGGTACTTCTCCCGCCAGGGACGCAGCACCGCCGCCACGGTGCGCTCCTCGTCCGCCGGCGCCTGAGCCTGCGGCCACGGGACGGAAGGCGGGCCCTCCGGGGCCGCGGACGCCAGAGGCCCGGACGGAACGGGGGCGGGCCGCAAAGCGGTCCGGAAAGCGTGGACCACTCGCAGGCCGGTGCCACGCCGGCGGGCGGCGTCGAAGGCGAACTCGATCAGTTCGTCACAAGGACGGTCCGTCTGCAGCCCGAGGACCACCTGGCGGTAGGGCGTTTCCGGTATCTCCTCCGGCGCGACGCCGTCCGTGGCCGGCAGGTGCTCGTCGGCGGCGGACCGTCCCGCGCGGACCAGTACGACCGGGCGGGCGGACCGGCCGACGACGCGCTGGGACACGGAGCCCGTGAGGAAGCCGCCCAGGGCTCCGAGGGCACGGGAACCGAGGACCAGCAGATCGGCGTCGGCCGCGGCCTTGAGCAGGCCGGCCACCGCAGCGTCGCACACGAGTCGGTCGGTGATCCGGAGCTCCGGGTGGGCGGCACGGACGCTGCGTACGGCCTCGCGCAGGAGCTGCTCGGCCCAGTCGTGCTCGGTGCTGTCCATGGGGACGTACGGCGCGGGGTGGGGGTGGCGGTGCCAGACGTGGATCACACTGAGTCCGATTCCTCGCCGCTGAGCCTCCTGGGCCGCCCAGTGCGCGGCGGCGAGGCCTTCGGTCGATCCGTCGATCCCCACCACGATGTCGTGCGGCATGACGTGTCCCCTCGCTGGTCGTTGAATTCCGATGAGTTCGAGCCTCATGCCTGCCGTGCTGGTGGTCCACGGGCCGTACAGCCCCGGCAGGGCACCGATGGTCCCTCCGGAGGGCAGGCGCGAATCCGTGCCGACCGGTCCCTCATGCGGGACGTCCGGCACCTCGCGTCGCGCCCGCCCCCGTCCGACGCTCGAATCATCACGCCCCAACGCTCGAGGAGCGCAGCGTCATGGTCCGTTACGTGTACGACTTCACCGAGGGCGGCCGTGACATGGCCGATTTCCTCGGCGGCAAGGGAGCGAACCTGGCGGGGATGACCCGGCTCGGGCTCCCCGCACCGCCAGGATTCACCCTCACCACCGAGGCGTGCCGCGCCTTCCTGGAACGGGCAGCGAACCCGCGGACCTGTGGGTGGAGGTCTCCGCACACCTGTCGGCCCTGGAAACCTCCGCCGGCCGTCGGCTGGGGCAGCCGGACGACCCGCTGCTGCTGATCCTTGCAGGAACTGACGCCGAGCGCGACCGGGACCTGGCGGACCTCCTGCCCCTTCAGCGGCCGGCAGGACTTCGTCGGCGTCCTGGAGGCCATGGACAGTCTTGCCGGTCACTGTCCGGCTGCTGGACCCGCCGCTGCACGAGTTCCGACCCGCACCCCGATCTGGTCGTGGAGCTCTGTGCGGTGCCCTTCCCCAGGCTGGTCTCGTCTCCGGCAGTGACCGCTTACGCGGGCTCGTGCGCCGCACCGGGCTGGTGTGCCGTCCAGGTCTACAGGGCGCCGACTGACGCCCCGAGTCTCCGGCCCTGCGGGTATCGACCCGCCGTGGCCGCCTTCGCGGCGAATGAGCTGCTACGGAAACCTCGCCACGAGATGGTCGACGGTGGTCAGGAGGTGATCATCGGACGACAGCAGGGCCTCGGGCCACCACCGGACGAACGGTCAACCCACCTGTACGCGGCGGTGCCTCACCAACCACGAGCAGCTGGGCTGAGGATCGGGCAGGGAAGCCCCTTCCGGGGGCCGTTCGCCGTCCTGGGTAATCCTGTCTCGGTCAATCGTGCGAGATCACCGCCACAGGTGCGACGGCATGATGCAGCAACGCCTGGGTCACCGGACCGATATGAGCGCCGACCGTCGCCCGACGGTTCTGCCTGCCCACCACCACGAGAGCGGCGTCGTAGGAGGCGTCGACCAGGTGGCGACCCGCACCACCGACCGTGGCCTGCGCGCTGACCTCCACGGCGGGGTACCTGTCCTGCCACGGTCGCACGACGTCGGACAGTTCGCTCCGTACCTGCTTGACCATGCCGTCGTTCAGGTCGGGCATGAGCGCGCCGCCGTAGTAGTAGGGCGGCAGCGTCCAGCCGTGAATGATCCGTAGGCGTGCGGCGCGCCGTGCGGCCGCGTCGAACGCGAAGTCGATCACCGCGTCGTTGGGCTTGTGCAGGTCCAGGCCCAGGACGACGTCACGGTGGCCGGTGACGGCGGAGACGTCGCGTGCCGAGGTCCGTGGCGGTGCCTCCTCCTCACCGTGCTCGGCGGCACGGACGATGACGACGGGCCGCCCGCACGAGGCCAGGACGGCATGGGAGACGGAGCCGAGCAGGAATCCCGCCGCCTTGCTCAGTCCGCGGGAGCCCAGTGCCAGCAACTCGGCGTCCTCGGCGGCCTTGAGCAGAGCCGGGACGGGCAGACCGGGGATCTCGTCCGTGTCGATTCGCAGCCCGGGACGGGCTTCGCCGACGCGGGCCCGCGCCTGGGCCAGTAGACGCTGTGCCGATGCACGCTGGAGGTCACTCGGTGGCACCGGCACACCGAGTCCGGTCGCCGGTGCGAAGGCCGGGGCGTGCCACTCCCACGCCGTCACGAGCCTCAGGGGCAGGGCCCTGAGCTGGGCCTCGCGCGCGGCCCAGTCCGCGGCGGCCAGGCTAGCCGGCGAGCCGTCCAGTCCGACGGTGATGGTGCGGGTCATGGAAACCTCCTTGGACTGCTTCAATTCTTGGTCCCGTCCGGCCGTGGCAGCAGGGGCCACAGGTCCTTGGCCGGAAGCCGACCGTCCTGGCACCAGCTCTCCGGTTCGCCGTCTGCTGCCTGTTATCCGAGAGCGAGTTCGGGGCGTACGAGCGTCCCCGACGTTCCGTGGGCGATGGCGTATGCGGCATCGAGGGCTCCGATCGCGGCCAGGCCACCGGTCCGCTCCACGAACCGGGCAGCGGCCTCGGCCTTGGGCTTCATCGAACCCTCGGGGAAGGTCCTGCCCCGAAGCTGTGCGGGGGTCACGTCGAGCACGGGTTGCTGGCGAGGCGTGCCGAAGTCGACGTACACGTTCGGGACGTCGGTGAGGATGAGCAGAAGATCCGCTTTGAGTTCCTCGGCCAGGAGGGCGGCGGTGAGGTCCTTGTCGACGACGGCCTCGACCCCGGTCAGCTCCCCGGTGTCGCGATCGGCCGTGACGGGAACTCCTCCGCCGCCGGCGCAGACGACCAGCGTTCCGCTGCTCAGCAGGGCACGGACGGTCTCCGTCTCCACGATGGCCTCGGGCGCCGGGGACGGGACGACGCGGCGCCATCCCGTGGTGTCCTTGGCGATGTGCCAGCCGCGCTTGCGGGCGAGGACGTGCGCCACCTCACGTGAGTAGACCTGGCCGACGAACTTGGTGGGCCGCTCGAAGGCCGGGTCGCCCGCACGGACCACGGTGTGGGTGACGAGGGCGGCGACCTGCCGTCCGGGGAGGGCACCTCGCAGGGCCCGGGCGAGCAGGGATCCGATCATGCCTTGCGTCTGAGCGCCCAGGACGTCCAGCGGGTAGGGAGTGGTCAAGGCGGGATCGGCGGCGCTTTCGACGGCCAGCAGGCCGATCTGGGGGCCGTTGCCGTGCGTGATGACGAGTTCGTTGTCGTGGGCGAGCGCGGCAAGGGCGGTGACCGCCCTGTCGATGTTGGCCTGCTGCACCGCGGCGTCGGGGGCTTCACCCCGGTGCAGCAGTGCGTTGCCGCCGAGGGCGACGACGATGCGCATGGTTCAGTCCTCCAGGGTGGCGACGAGTACGGCCTTGATGGTGTGCAGCCGGTTCTCCGCCTGGTCGAAGACGAGGGAGGCGGGCGAGGAGAAGACGTCGTCGGTGACTTCGAGTCCGTCCAGGCCATAGGTGTCGAACAGTTGCCTGCCCAGCCGGGTGCTGCGGTCGTGCAGGGACGGCATGCAGTGCATGAACTTGGTGTCCGGGTTGCCCGTCGCCGCCATCGTCTTGTCGTCGACGCGGTAGGGCAGCAGGAGTTCGACGCGCTCCCGCCAGGTTTCTGTGGGTTCACCCATGGACACCCACACGTCGGTGTGCAGGAAGTCGGCGCGTCGGACGGCTTCCTCCACGTCCTCGGTCAGGGTGATGCGTGCCCCGCTGACGGCGGCAAGGGAACGGCACGCGGTGACGAGACCGGCTTCGGGCCACAGCGCTCTGGGCGCGGCGATCCTCACGTCCATACCGAGCAGGGCGCCCATGGACAGCAGCGAGTTGCCCATGTTGTTGCGGGCGTCACCGAGGTAGCAGTAACTGATCTCCGCCAATGGCTTCGAACTCTGCTCCCGCATGGTGAAGACGTCACAGAGGCTTTGGGTGGGGTGGGTGGTGTCGGTCAGGCCGTTGAAGACCGGCACGCCGGAGTGTTCGGCGAGGTCGGTGACGACGGACTGGCCCGAGCCGCGGTACTCGATGCCGTGGAACATGCGGCCGAGGACGCGGGCGGTGTCGGCGACGGACTCCTTCGCGCCGAGGTGGGTGTCCCCGGGACCGAGGTAGGTGGTGGCGGCTCCCTGGTCGGCGGCGGCGGCCTCGAAGGCGCAGCGGGTACGGGTGGAGGTCTTCTCGAAGATCAGGGCCAGGTGCCGGCCGGTCAGGCGCGGCCGTTCGGTGCCCAGGCGCCGGGCCGCCTTGAGGTCGGCGGCGAGGTCCAGGAGACGACTGATCTCCGGTGCGGTGAAGTCGAGCTCGCTCAGGTAGGAGCGGCCTCGTAGGTCGATGCTCATGACGTTCCTCGTGGGTGGCGGTCAGACGACCGGGTCGCGTTCGATGGGGCAGCTCATGCAGCGGGGGCCGCCCCGGCCGCGGCCGAGTTCGGCGCCGGCGATGGTGATCACTTCGATGCCCTGCTTGCGCAGGTACGTGTTGGTGGTCACGTTGCGTTCGTAACCGACGACGACACCGGGGGCCACGGCGAGGAAGTTGCTGCCGTCGTCCCACTGTTCGCGCTCGGCCGCGCGCACGTCCTGCGGCGCGGACAGCATGCGGACCTTGTCCAGGTCGAGGGCCTCGGCCAGGGCAGTGGCGAGGTCGGACTCGGGAATGACGTCGAAGCCGCAGGCACGGTCCGTACTGGGCAACAAGGACCAGGAGCGCAGGGAGTCGGCCAGACCCGGATAGACGGCGAAGGCGTCCCGGTCGACCATGGTCAGGACAGTGTCCAGGTGCATGTACGCCCGTGTGGCGGGGAGCTGGACGGCGAGCAGGCGCCTGGCTGTGCCCTCGGCGAAGAGGCGGGTGGCGAGGGCCTCGACGGCTTGGGGCGTGGTGCGTTCACCCATGCCGACCATGACCGTGCCGTTGCCGAGGACGTGGACGTCACCGCCTTCCAGGCTGACCGGCCCGCCGGGCGCCGAGGATTCGTCCAGGATCGGGCGGGTGGCGGACTCGGCGAACAACGGGTGGAAACGGTAGACGGCCGCAGCGTGCAGGCTTTCCCGGCGCCGAGCGCGTTTCGCCATGGGGTTGACGGAGAGCCGGTCGTAGATCCAGCAGGAGTTGTCGCGTGGGAACAGATGGTTGGGCAGCGGGGTGAGGGCGAAGTCCTCCTCACCGAGTGCGCTCCAGAACAGGCTGTTCGCAGTGGCCAGCGGCAGGTCGTCCTTGAGCAGGCCGCCGATCAGGTAGCCGGCGAGTGTCTCACCGTCGAGGTCGGCACACAGATGCCGTATCGCCTCCGCAAGAGCGGGACCGACTGCGCCCGGCGTGATGATCCGGTCCAGGAGCCAGGTGCGGGCCTCGGCCATGTCGAGGATCTCGGCGAGCAGGCCGGCGAAGTAGTGGACGCGTACGCCCTGGTCCCGCAGTGCCTGGGCGAAGGCGTCGTGCTCTTCGCGGGCGCGCTTGGCCCACAGGATGTCGTCGAACAGCAGGGCGTCGACGTTGCGAGGGGTCAGGCGGGAGAGTTCGAGTCCGGGCCGGTGCAGGACGACCTGGCGAAGTCGGCCGACCTCGGAGTCGACGTGGAAGACGGTCATGGTCGCGAGCTCCAGGGAGAGGGTGGCGAGTGGTCAGTGCTGGTCGCGCCGGGCGCTTCTGCGGAAGCGAACGACCGTCGTCCGGTGGCCGGGAAGGTGAGCGGCCGTGCTTTCCGGTGCTCGTGGGCCGGGAAGGATGGTCGCGGCCGGGCCGGACGAGCGGTCGGACGCCGTCGGCGCGGGTGCGTCGGGCGCTTCATCCTCGTGGCGAGTCCGCTTGAGCCAGACGTACACCGGCAGGCCGAGCAACAGCACGAACAGGCCGTAGTAGACCGTCTGGTAGCCGCTGCCCTGGATCGACCAGTAGGAGAAGGCCATGGCGAGTGCGGCCACGGTGACGTCCCGGACCAGTCGGCCGAGACTGAGGCCGTTCCGGCCACGGACCAGAACCCAGTACAACTGTGCGGCGGCGGAGAACAGGTACGGGATCGCCGCGGTGAGCACACTCAGCAGGACGATCTTGGTGAAGACGTCGTCGAAACGTGTGTAGCTGAACACCGTGATCAGGGAGGCGAGCACGGTCGAGACGACGATGCCGAAGACCGGTACTCCGCTGGTGCCTCGCGTCCTGGCGAAGGCACCGGGGAAGAGTCCGTCACGGGCGGCTGCGTACGGCATCTCCGCACAGAGCAGCGTCCAGCCGTTGAGTGCGCCGATGCCGGAGACGATGGCAGCCGCGGCCACGGTGTTACCCGCCCACGTGCCGCCGAAGATGCTGTTGGCGGCGTCGGTGAACGGCGCGGTGGACGAGCCCAGCGCGCCGTGCGAGACAGTACCGAAGACGGCGAGCGTGCCCAGGATGTAGATGACCGCGCAGGCCAGCGTTCCGTAGACGGTGGCGCGGGGCACGTTGCGCCCGGGCTCCCGTACCCGCCCGGCGACCACCGAGGCTGCCTCCAGCCCGAGGTAGCTGAAGAGGGCTATGGCCGCGGCCGCCGAGATCGCCCCCAGCGTGGACTGCCCGCTGGCATTGAAGGGACCGAAGTTGTCCGGGTCGACGAACAACAGCCCTACGGTGCCCATGAAGATCAGCGGCACGAACTTCACCAGCGTCGTGATCACCTGGAAGGCGCCCGTGTTCCGCACGCCGGTGAGGTTGATGGCTGCGGGGATCCACAGTCCCACCAGGGCGATCAGCACCGAACCGCTCACCCGGTGGCCGGTGTTGACGAACACTTCGACGTACCCGACCCATGCCACCACGATCGCCGCGTTTCCGGCCCACGCGGTGATCCAGTACGACCAGGCGTTGAGGAATCCGGCGAACTCCCCGAACGCTTCCCGGGCGTAGACGTAAGGTCCGCCACTGGACGAGGTGCGCCTGGACAGTGCTCCGAAAGTCACCGCCAGCGCCAGAGCGCCGAACGTGACCGCCACGAACGCCACGAGGGAGATCGGCCCGTACGGCGCGAGTGCGGACGGAAGCGCGAAAACCCCGGTTCCGATGATGCTGCCGATGACCAGGGCGGTGGCTGCCGGCAAGCCCAGCGAGGATCTTGCACGGGGACGGCGATCCGTACCTGTCCCATCCGGGGATCCGGGTTCTCCTGAAGTCGAGGGCATGGCAGCACTCCTGATTCCGGCCGCTTCAGCAGGCGAGTCGATAGGTGACTGATCCTGCTGCGGCGGGAGCGTGCCGATCAGTGGCTACCGGTCCACCGAGGAAGGCCGATGGTCCCTGTGTTGGCTTCCGACCGGCCCACGCCACCGCGGTATCGCCCGGGAACGCCTGCTCCACGTGAGGGACGTCCGCCGCTCCGGCCACCCGTAGCGGGAGCTGGACGTGCGGTTGCCGCGCGGCGGGACCGTCATCCTGCCCACGCTGCAGGCCGACGCCGAGCAGGTCCTGACGCGGCTTTCGCCAGGGCCGGCACCGTCGCACCCCGGATCAGGAGCTGGTCCCGCGCGGACCATGGGCGCCAGTACGCCGCGGCGCGATCCTGCTACCTGTACCGGAAGGCGGCGGAGTCGGCGCCGCCTCCCTCCCCTAGTCGAACAGGCGCCGACAGGGCTCCGGTTCCGGAAAATATGCGGCTCAGATTCACTCTCGCCGACAATTTTGCGGTGATCCATTGACCGGGACCAAGGCGCCCGGATAGAAAGATCACGACCAGGACCGCGATCGCGAGTCCGGTCCATACAGCTCTGCCCCGGGGGATTTCGCTTTGCCGCACACAGATGCACTCCGTCCTGTCCGCGTCCTCGTGGTCGAACCCGCCTCCTCCGGAGGCGCCACCCTGATCGGCGTCGCGGCCGAGATGGGACTGCGGGTCGTCGTCGCCACCGCCGACTGCGGCGACCGCCGGCTCTCCGACGCTGTGCGCGCGGCGGCCGACTCGGTGCTGACGGTGGAGACCAACGACCAGACCGCCCTCGAAGCGGCCGTGCTCGAACTGCACCGGGCCGAGCCGTTCGAGGCGGTGCTGCCGGGCTCCGACATCTATGTGACGGCGACCGCGCGCATCGCCGCGGCACTGGACCTGCCCGGCCTGTCCGTGGCGACCGTCGACCGGGTCCGGGACAAGAGCGTCATGCGGGCCGCCGTGGCGGAGGCCGGACTGCGCACCCCGCGCTTCGCCCAGGCGACCACCGACGCCGAACTGCGCGCCGCGGACCCTGATCAGGGCGGTCCGCGCGGGGACCAGAATCAGGTACCT
>NZ_JBEXSH010000124.1:0-14793 GCF_040613555.1 Streptomyces sp. NPDC006265 | reverse complement strand
GTCGCGTACGCGGTGGTCCTGTTCACCGTGATCGTCCTCCCCTGGGGCCAGGTACGGAGTCCCATCCCCCGCCGAGTGTAAAGAGAAGGTAATGCCGCAGGCCTCTCATTTACGTTCTCGTCCTGCAACAGGGCTGCTACAGGTCGCTGTGCTCGGCGCGCGGGACTCGTGCACTCCCTGTGAAAGGTCCCCCTGCCGCGCCGGAAGGATGCGTGCAATGATGTGCGCGCCAACTGCATACCGGCCGCTTGAATCCGCGCGGGAGAGTCCCCAGCACCGCAAGAGCTGGGGCGCCGAAGGAGCAAGTCCCTCCCTTGAATCTCTCAGGCCCCGTTACCGCGCGGGCGAGGCACATCTGAAAAGCGGGCCGCCCCCTGTTCTCGACGGGGATGCGGCTCCACCCAAGGTGCAAGCCATGGACCCGTGCGGTCATGGCGAACCTCTCAGGTTCCGATGACAGATGGGGAGGAACGCCCTCGCCCGTCATGCCCCTTGGAGACGACCGACCGTGAGCAGTACAGGAGAACTCCGTCACACCGCGCTCGATGCCCTGCATCGTTCGCTCGGCGCGACGATGACCGACTTCGCCGGCTGGGACATGCCCCTGCGCTACGGCTCCGAGCGCGACGAGCACATCGCCGTGCGCACGAAGGCCGGCCTCTTCGACCTCTCCCACATGGGCGAGATCACCGTCACCGGGCCGCAGGCCGCCGCCCTGCTGGACTTCGCCCTGGTGGGCAACATCGGCGGCGTGAAGCCGGGCCGGGCCCGCTACACCATGATCTGCCGGGCCGACGGCGGCATCCTGGACGACCTGATCGTCTACCGGCTGGGCGAGACCGAATACATGGTCGTCGCCAACGCCTCCAACGCCCAGGTGGTGCTGGACGCGCTGACCGAGCGCGCCGCCGGCTTCGACGCCGAGGTGCGGGACGACCGGGACGCCTACGCGCTGCTCGCCGTCCAGGGACCGCAGTCGCCGGGGATCCTGAAGTCCCTGACCGACGCCGACCTCGACGGTCTGAAGTACTACGCCGGGCTGCCCGGCACGGTCGCGGGCGTCCCGGCCCTGATCGCCCGGACCGGCTACACCGGCGAGGACGGCTTCGAGCTGTTCGTGAAGCCCGAGCACGCCGTCGAGCTGTGGCAGGCCCTCACGAAGGCCGGCGAGGGTGTCGGCCTCGTCCCGTGCGGACTGTCCTGCCGCGACACGCTGCGCCTTGAGGCGGGAATGCCGCTGTACGGGCACGAGCTGACCGCCTCCCTGACGCCCTTCGACGCCGGGCTCGGCCGGGTGGTGAAGTTCGAGAAGGAGGGCGACTTCGTCGGGCGCGAGACCCTGCGCGAGGCCGCCGCCCGGGCCGAGTCCCGGCCACCGCGCGTGCTGGTCGGCCTGGTCGCCGAGGGCCGCCGCGTCCCGCGCGCCGGGTACGCGGTCGTCGCCGGCGGCGAGGTGATCGGCGAGGTCACCTCCGGCGCCCCCTCCCCCACCCTCGGCAAGCCGATCGCGATGGCGTACGTCGACCCCGCGCACGCCACGCCCGGCACGAGCGGCGTGGGCGTGGACATCCGGGGCAGTCACGAGCCGTACGAGGTCGTGGCGCTGCCGTTCTACAAGCGCCAGAAGTAGACACTGGCCGAAGGGCCGCGGCAGCGACCCCGTGCCCGTCGTCCCAGCTCACCAGCAGTCCCCCCTTCCACACCGCTCCCGCGCGTACAGGAGAATCCAGGCCATGAGCAACCCCAAAGAGCTGCGCTACAGCAAGGAGCACGAGTGGCTGTCGGCCGCCGAGGACGGCGTCTCGACGGTCGGCATCACGGAGCACGCGGCCAACGCGCTCGGCGATGTCGTGTTCGTCCAGCTTCCCGAGGTGGGTGACACCGTGTCCGCCGGCGAGACCTGCGGCGAGCTGGAGTCGACCAAGTCGGTGTCGGACCTGTACTCCCCCGTCTCCGGTGAGATCACCGAGGTCAACGAGGACGTCGTGAACGACCCGGCGCTGGTGAACTCGGCCCCCTTCGAGGGCGGCTGGCTGTTCAAGGTGCGGATCTCGGACGAGCCGGGCGACCTGCTCTCCGCCGACGAGTACACCGCGTTCTCCGCGGGCTGAGGAGTCGTATGTCCGTCCTGAACACACCCCTGCACGAGCTCGACCCGGCGGTCGCCGCCGCGGTCGACGCCGAGCTGCACCGCCAGCAGTCCACGCTGGAGATGATCGCCTCGGAGAACTTCGCTCCGGTCGCGGTCATGGAGGCGCAGGGCTCGGTCCTCACCAACAAGTACGCCGAGGGCTACCCGGGCCGCCGCTACTACGGCGGCTGCGAGCACGTCGACGTGGTCGAGCAGATCGCGATCGACCGCATCAAGGAGCTGTTCGGCGCCGAGCACGCCAACGTCCAGCCGCACTCGGGCGCCCAGGCCAACGCGGCCGCGATGTTCGCGCTGCTCAAGCCGGGCGACACCATCATGGGCCTGAACCTCGCGCACGGCGGGCACCTGACCCACGGCATGAAGATCAACTTTTCCGGCAAGCTCTACGACGTCGTCGCCTACCACGTGGGCGAGGACGGCCGGGTGGACATGGCCGAGGTCGAGCGGCTGGCCAAGGAGTCCAGGCCGAAGCTGATCGTCGCCGGCTGGTCGGCCTACCCGCGGCAGCTGGACTTCGCCGCGTTCCGCCGGATCGCGGACGAGGTCGGCGCGTACCTGATGGTCGACATGGCCCACTTCGCCGGGCTCGTCGCGGCCGGGCTGCACCCGAACCCGGTCCCGCACGCCCACGTGGTCACCACCACGACCCACAAGACCCTCGGCGGCCCGCGCGGCGGTGTGATCCTCTCCACGGCCGAACTGGCCAAGAAGATCAACTCCGCCGTCTTCCCCGGTCAGCAGGGCGGTCCGCTGGAGCATGTGATCGCGGCCAAGGCGGTCTCCTTCAAGGTCGCCGCCTCGGAGGACTTCAAGGAGCGCCAGCGCCGTACGCTGGAGGGTGCCCGCATCCTGGCCGAGCGTCTGGTGAAGGACGACGTCCGGGCCGTGGGTGTCGACGTCCTGTCCGGCGGCACGGACGTGCACCTGGTCCTGGTCGACCTGCGCCACTCGGAGCTGGACGGCCGGCAGGCCGAGGACCGCCTCCACGAGGTGGGCATCACGGTCAACCGGAACGCGATCCCGAACGACCCGCGTCCGCCGATGGTGACGTCCGGTCTGCGGATCGGCACGCCGGCGCTGGCGACCCGGGGCTTCGGAACCGAGGACTTCGCGGAGGTCGCGGACGTCATCGCCGAGGCGCTGAAGCCGGCCTACGACGCGGACGCGCTCAAGGCCCGGGTGAAGGCCCTGGCCGACAAGCACCCGCTGTACCCGGGTCTGAACACGTAACGAAGAAACCCTTCGGGCGCCGCGCCCCCCCCCCCCCGGGGGGGGGGGCCGCAACCCCCCGCCCCCCCCACCCGACCCACGCCAGGAGCACCGGTACGGAGGGCCGACCATGCGGGACGTTCCGGCGGCGAGCAGTCCTCATCGCCGCCGTCACCGGCCAAGCACTGCAGTGGTACGGCCCGGAAACCGGCAAGTGAAACGGGGCCGAGCGCCGGCCGCTCCGAGGATGCGCGACATCCCTCCCCTGACAGGCGCGCACTGCACCGGACGCCCTGTGCGCTCGCGAAGGTTCTCCGAGCTGGATCTCCGGACCGGTCGAGCCGAACCCAGAGACCGTTCACGCGCAGTGCCTGCCCGCCCTTTCTCGAAGCCGTGCCCAGAGCGTGCCCGTAAGACCGGTCAACCACGGTCAGCAAGGGTGCCATCCTGTGCGCTCGGGCGCCTGGCCCTACCACATACGCCCAGGCCAGAAGGCATCCGGCTCGGCCAGCCACTGCTCACCACTGCTGAGGCCGGTTCCGGCGAAGACCCGGTGGGCGAGGACGAGCGTGGTTTTGTTGTCCTGCGGGACGGCCGGGACGACTTGGGCTCGGCGCCAGTCGGCGCGGGCGTCGCGGAGGGTGCCGAGGGTGGTGGAGTAGCGGCGGGACTTGGTGGAGAAGTGGCCGCGGAATCCGAGCATGTGGGCCCAGGCGCGGAGCCGGAGGTCTGCCAGCTCGGGGCGTGTGCCGAGGTCCCAGGCGGTACAGATCATGCGACGGGCATGGTCGGTGATCCGGGCCCCGGCCAGCTCGGCGAGAAACTGGATCGGCCGGTCCAGGGTGCCGGTCGGTGAATCTGCGCCCTTGGTGGCGTACTTCGCGATGTACGCGGCCACCGCCCGCTCAGTGAGCTCCTGGCCGCCCTCGAAGTCGGCGGAGCGGATCATGCGGACGTCGAGCTGACGGCCGAAGGCAAAGGTGTGCGTCCGGCCGTCCTCGTGGCGCAGGCGCTCGACGACAAAGCCGCGGTTGTCGTCACGTACCGCGTCGGCATCCCACATGGCCCTCGACAGCAGGTGCTGCAGGACGTACGCGGTCGTGCCCCCGGCCTGCTCCGCAGGCGTCCAGCACATCTCCAGACCGCCGGTCGGAGGGCTGGCCAGGCGGCCTCCGGCGCCGTTCAAGTCCAGTTCGGCCCGGCGTTCCCAGTCCGGACGAAACCCTCCTGGACCACATCCTGCGCCTCGGCGAGGTCGCCTGTCATCGCATACAGCCGGCCGATCAGTCGGCCGACGCTCGCGGCGTAAAAGGCGTCGAACTCGTGCTCGTCCGCACCCCGGCCGCCGCGCGGTTCATCTGGTGGTCGCATGCCTCTCCTATCACGCTGCGCCGTGCCACTTGGCTCCCTCGCATTGGCTCCCTCGAACCACAAGAAGTCAGCGACTCACGCGCAACCTCGGGCCCCGACGCCGAGCTCTTCCGACCACCGCCGACGGCCTCCCCACCCGCCCACCCCCACTGAGAAGTCCCGACTTCGGCATCGGCACGTCCGAGGGCCGGACGCTACTCGCGAGAGCCCGACGCCACCGGAGATGAGGGTGGCCGGGTCGTGGTGGCGGCCCCGCCCACGCGGGCCTCGAAGCACTCCCGTTCGCCGTCGGCCGACGCGGGCCGGAAGCAGGCCCGGACGGTGCTGCCGGGACGGACTTCGACCATCCCGGTATAGACGAAGGTCGCCGCATCGTCCTTGGTCCTGATGCGCACGCCGTGGGTCGGTCCGCCCGCCGTGACGTCCAGCCGGTCGCCGATCTCGGTTCCCCAGGTCCGGGCCCAGCTCGCACCGCACTTCTTGCTGTGGCGCAGCTCGACGTGGGCGCCGGTGACCGTGCGGTACGAGGCGAGGGTGTCGGGGCCGATGCCGCAGATCAGGCGCATCGGGTCCCGGCCCTCGCAGGCGGCTCCGTGGCACTGAGGAGCGAGGGAGAACGGGACGGAGGCCGGCAGCGGTTCGTCCTCCTGAGCCTTCGAGTCCGGCAGCAGGAGGAACAGCAGCGCCGCGACACCACCGACGATCACTGTGTACGCCGACGCCAGCACCACCAGGAGCCTGCTCCCGCCAAGTCTCCGCCGCCAGGTCCCGGCGGGTGGTGGCGACTCCTGAGGGTGCGGCCGCGGCGACTCGTCCGTGGGAGGGGCGGGTGCGGGGGCCACCGCGCGTCCGCTCCAGTGCGACTCGGCGATCTCCCACAGGGCCAGCAGCCGCCCGTCCGGTTCGTTCGCGAGCCGGCACAGTTCCCGTACGGCCTGGCGAGGAGGCAGGCTCTTGCCGTTGAGGTAACGCTCCCACGAGGACTTGCTGTACGCCGTCCGCTCCGCCAGCGCCGCCAGGCTCAGCCCCGCACCGGCCCGCAGCTCCCGCAGCGCCGCGGCCAGCCGGGTGTGTTCCGCGGTCACTTCGCATCCGCCGACCGCAGAGCCTGCCAGGTGGGCGGGTCGATGACTCCGTTCACGATCAGCCCGTTCTGCTTCTGCATGCGCTCGACCGCTCGCCGCGTCTTCGGGCCGAAGACGCCGTCGATGTCGCCTGGCGCGGTGCCCGCCCGGTGCAGCAGGCACTGCGCCTCGGCCACTTCGAGCCCCACGTGGGTGTTGGACAGGAGGATGCTCGTGGTCCGGCTCAGGCCCGCGTACCAGCGGCCGTCACGCTGCTCCAGCCGACAGGTGTAGATGACCGGCACCAGGGATTCCGACACGGTGGCCGGGGTCGTCGTGACAGCATCGCCGCGGTCGCGCGCGAGTTGGGCGCGGGCCTCGGTGAGCCGCACGGCCAGCAGGAGCGCCACGGAGACGGACAGCACCGTGACCACGGCTCCCGCCGTGACCGCGGCGCGCAGGTGACGCCGGTACGACTGCTGCTCCGTGGGGGGTTGTGCCGGTGTCGCGGAAAGGTTCTCTGGGGCGTCGGTGGTGACCACCCGTCCCTCCGCCCAGCGTTGGGCGGCGATCTCGTGCATCACCAGCAGCCGGGTCGGATCGTCACCGCCGACGCGGGCCATCGCCTCGACGGCCTCCCGCGGCGGTAGCGACCTGCCGTTCAGATATCGCTGCCACGACTTCGCGCTGTACCTGGTTCTCGCGGCCAGTTGCCGCGTGCTCAGTTCGCTGCGGTCCTTCAGCCTGCGCAGTCGCACGATCAACTGGTGGACGTGTGGATGCAGTTCTGCGGGCAGTTCCTTCCATCGCGACACGCTTCCCCCCACTCGCGTTCGGGACCGCAGGCCCGGCCCCCCGTGTCCCGGCCTCATTCTGCATCAGCTGTCACGGGGATCACAGAGCGGGCGTCCCGTCCCGGCGTGACCCCGCCCTGCGCGGAATCAGCCGTCCCCTCTCATCGGGGGTCCCGCCGCAGGGACTCGGCGGGCGGCATCTCCGCAGGTCAGCGCGCGGGACGTCCCGGGCCGAGGTCACTTCCGCGTCAGCTGTGGCCGACCATCGCGCCGAACCCGCAGTCTCGTTGCGGAGCCGGCCGCTGCGGTCGGCTCCGTCCATGCCACCTCACCAGGAGCGTTCCCTTGAAGCTGAACAGAAAGCTGGCGGCGACCCTGCTCACCGCCGGACTGGCCGCGACCTCGACCGCGCTGACGGCCCCGTCCGCCTCCGCCGTCAGCATGCACGGCTGCTCGTACCCGCGTGTGTGTCTGTACGACGGCTCCTACCAAAACGGCAGCATCTTCAGCTGGTACCAGGACACCACCTACCAGTCCATCATCGGCGGAGGGAACCGGGCGGACGCGGTCGTCAACACCCGTAACGACGACTCCGTCTGGCTGATCGACCAGGGCGCCTCCCCGGACGCGTACATCTGCATCCCGCGAAACACCGCCGTCAACCTCGGCGACTACGCCCACCCCAACGGTGGCACCTGGGCGAACGACGCCGACGCCATCAAGATCTGGGGCGACCCCGACGACGGGAAGTGCAGCGGCACCTGGCAGGTGCAGCAGGGCCGCATCAAGGACGGCTGGCGTCCCTGACACACGCGCCCCGTCCCCTCGTGCAGGAGGGGACGGGGCGTGCGTGTCCCTCCGGTCCACCCAGTGATCCGGACGAAACCGCCTGGCTAGTGCCGCGACAGGCAACGTTCGCCCCGTCACGACGCTCGGCACGCTCCCCCACGCTCTCGACTCCGCTCGAGCAGGAGGTACCCCCACTCGCCGCACCGGCCGAAACCCCAAGTACGTCCAGTACTCGCGAAACGGCGTCACCACACGGCTCAGCAGCATGAGCCAGCTCAAGAAGGGTGACCTGCTGATCGACTACAGCACCACAGACGGCGATTTCCGTCACGTAGTGATCTTCGAGAAGTGGGCCAACACGTCGCACAGCGCCTACTGGGCGTACGAACAGCGCGGTACGTACGGCACGACCCACCGGCAGCTCAAGTACGGGATCGGCAGTGACAACTACGACCCCTTCCGCCCGGTCAACCTGGGTGCCGGCGGTGGCGGCGGACAGCTCCCCTCCCCGGGCGTCTCCTGGCCGATCCTCCAGAGCGGTTCCGGGGGCGCGGACGTGCGGTCCGCCCAGCAGCTGCTGGCCGCGCGGGGCACGCTCGAGGCCGACGGCATCTTCGGCCCGAACACCCGCTCGGCGGTGATCCAGTTCCAGAAGTCCCAATCCCTGGCCGCTGACGGCGTCATCGGCCCGAACACTTGGTCAAAGCTGATCAAGACGGTGCAGTACGGCTCGTCCGGCCAGGCGGTGAAGGCAGCGCAGACGCAGCTGAACGTCTACGGCTACGGCCTCACGGCCGACGGCGAGTTCGGGTCGAAGACGAAGTCGGCGGCGGTCGCCTTCCAGCAGAACCACAACTTGCAGGTCGACGGCGTCATCGGCCCGGAGACCTGGCGCGCCCTGCTCGGCACCCGCTGACGCGAGCGGTCCCGGCGGCCGACCGACGGCTTCTTCCCACTGCGCCCGCAGCGGGAAGAAGCCGTCGTTGTGCATCCGTGGAGCCGATGGAGGCGTGGCAGCGTCCCGAGGGCTACTGGCTGGGCACGGCACACTCGTACGCCGACTCGCCGGGCTGGTCGGAGCATGACCCGATCGGGGGCGCACGGCAAGGTCGACCTCGCCGCCCTGTTGAGGCACACCCGGGGCCTGCATCCCCGGGAGGCCGCGCTGGCGCTGACGTCGGAGGTCCGGAATGCCGCCGGTGGCCGGCTCGAGGACGACGCCACCGTCATGTGCCTGGACTGGCACGGCCCTCACGAGACCCAGCGGCACGTCAGCTCCGGGGCGGACACCCGGCAGGCCTCAGCAGTCCGCGAGAAGCGGCAGCCGTGCCCGGGCGGTGCCCTCGTTGGGTGCCGGAAGCGCCTGCCGCCCGGGCCACTGTGTCAGGGACCTGTGCGGGGAAAGTCGAGGGGGCACGGTCTCAAGGCGGTCAGGGGTGTCCTTTCCGCTCGGCGGGGAGTCCGACGGGCTGCTTCGAGCCGAGTGCTCCGCCGGGCCCGCCTTGCGCGGGGACCGCTGCGGCGTCGGCCACCGGGGCCGGTGCCGGCCCTGCGCTTTCCCTCCGCCGTCCCACGCGACGACAGAGGTGAGGCAGAAGGGTGTAGAAGCGGTCGGGCAGGAACACCGCGTCCGCGACGATCATCGCCCCGGAGAACAGAGGCAGGCCCATGAGCACGGCGATGCCGATGTGCATGCCCAGGAGCATGGTGAGGACGGGGTACTTGAGTCTGCCGAACAGCACGAACGGGAAGGCCACCTGCAGGAGCACGGTCAGGTATCCGGCGGCGGCGATCAGGAGTGTGTGCTCGTCGACGAAGTGCGAGAGCACCGGCCAGGGCCGGAAGAGTTCCAGGTTCAGGGCGTAGTGGAGCGCGGTGCCGCTGCCCCAGGTACTGCCCTGGACCTTGTACAGGCCGGCTGATCCGTAGAGAAGACAGACCTGCGCCGCGATGAGGAACATGCCGCAGTTGTGCACCGCCGTGACCAAGGTGGTCCGGCTGTCGCGGAGTTGCCGTGCGAGGGGCTGTCCCGGCGGTTGCTGCGCGCTGCCGGCAGGAGCCGGCTTCCACCTGTTTCTGCGCGCGTCGAGAGACCAGCGTCGGCCGCAGGCGGTGAGGACCAGATAGAGGGCCATCAGCAGGACCAGGTTGTCGCCCCCGTCCGTCATGAAGATCGCGCGAGCGTGGAACGAGGTCACCACGACGGCGAAGAGGACGGACACGAGGCGGGTACGCCACCCCAGCATGAACAGCGCGGACGTGACGAGGGCCAGCACGTAGCAGAGCTCGAAGTAGGCCCGGCCGTCGGACAGGGCCAGGACGCTGACCCAGCCCGTCTGCTCGAAGAGCTCCCGTGCCAGGGCGGGCGTCCACGCGGATCCGGGGCCCCAGATCTCGTCCCGGTGCGGGAACTCACGCAGGAGGAAGACCAGATAGAGCAGCCCGTAGCCGATGCGCAGCACCGACGCGGCGTAGAGGGACACCGGACGCCCGGTCAGGAGGTCCCACACCGCGTGCATCCGGTCGCCGAGCCACCGGTCGGCGCCGGCAAGCACCGTCCTCTGCGTCTCATTTCGCATGGCGGGTCACCTTCCACCAGGGCAGAAGCCGGTTCTCGGAGGGTTTCGGCGGGTGATCACCGACCGCCGATCCGGGCGCGGCGACGGGCCGCGTGACGACGCGGAGCTGGACGAAGTCGAAAGTGCCGCGTTCGTGGGCGGCGAGACGGTCCGCGGCGATGTTGGCCAGGTACTTCCGCATCATCACGGCGCGTTCCGTGCGCACGCTGTCATCTCCTCCGTGCGAGTCGACGTAGCCGGACCAGGCACGACGCAGCATGTTCTGCGCCGTGTGGCTCGGGAAAGCGTGGTGTTCGACCGCGGAGCCGTCCACGGCGGTCAGGTCGAACCAGGGACTCACCCGAACCGACCCGTCGGACTCGGTGTGGGCGGTTCTGGCCAGGATCTGCCGGTTGACGGACTCCGGATCCGGCGCGAAAAGCCGCCAATTCTGCTCGAAGAAGGGGAACACCCATCCATTGATCTGCGAGCTGTAACGCTTGGAGACGGTGTTGGCCGGTGCCACATGGAGGAACACCAGCAGCACATGGACGACACTCGCCACCAGGCACGAAACCACTGCGGCGCGCAGGCCTGCTTTCAGTAGACGGGCACCTCTCGGCACCTTGGGCGGAGCCGCCGTGGCGTCAAGACTGTCCTGAACAACGGGACCGGATTCGGAATGCCGCTTTTCCTTGACGTCCGCTGCGTCAATTCCGCTCGACATCGCCTACCTGCCTTTCTCGCATCAGCTGCTCACGCCGAGGCCTTTCGATGACTGCCGCTGACGGCGCGCGGCGGACTCGAGGAGATTCCGCCGCACGCCGTCCTCGGGTGAGCGGGCTGACCGCGGTGCGCTGCCTAGCCGCCGTGGCCCTTGGAGTGGTCGTCACCCCGGTAGCCCTCGGGCGTCCCGCCGTAGCCGTAGTCCTCGTGGGGCTGCTTGCCGTCACCGTCGCCGTAGCCGTAGCCACCGCCGTGGCCGGGCTTGCCGTGGCCGGGCTTGCCGTGCCCGGGCTTGCCGTGCCCGGGCTTGCCGTGCCCGGGCTTGCCGTGGTGGCCCGGCCGGCCCGGCCCGTGATCGTGGCCGCCGCCGTTCCCGCCGGTGATGTTCCCGGACGTGATGCCGCCGATGTTGCCGGAGGTGCCGCCGGTGCTGACGATGGGCCCGCCTGTGGTGGTGCTGCCAGTGGTTGTGGTGCTGCCGGTAGTGCTGGTGCTGCCGGTAGTGCTGGTGCTGCCGGTAGTGCTGGTGCTGCCACCGGTAGTAGTGGTGGTACCCGTGGCGGTGCCGCCAGTCGTGGTGGTACCCGTGATGGTGCCGCCCGTCGTGGTGGCACCCGTGATGGTGCCGCCCGTCGTGGTCGTGCCACCAGTGGTGGTCGTGCCCGTGGTGCTGCCGGTCGTCGTTCCACCCGTGGTGGAGGTCGCGCATCCGCTGAGGAAGATATTGTTGGTGTCGAGCGTCACTGAGCCCTCACGGGCCAGCGCCCGCCCCTCGATACTCGCCCCCGTGGTGGCGCTGATCGAGGTCAGAGCCATGATGGTCCCCACGAAGGTGGAGTCGGTGCCGAGGGTGGCGGAACTCCCGACTTGCCAGAACACGTTGCACGGCGAGGCGCCGTTGACGAGGAGAACCTGGCTGCCGGATGCTGTCGTCAGGGCTTCAGGAATCTGGAATACCCAGACGGCGTTCGGGTCTCCCCCCGCATCCAGGTACAGGTCGCCGGTGAGCCCGACTCCGGACGCAGCGGTGTGGACCCCCGGAAGCAGCGTCTGGCCACCGCCGATGGCCGCCGGGAGGGCAAAGTCCGTGGCCTGGCCCGCCGCGTTGTTGTACGCCGTGACCAGGTCGGACTTGGCCTGAAGTGCGACAGCGTCTGCGGCGTGCACTTCGCCGAGCACGAGGCCGGGCGGGAATCCGGTGATGGACGGATTCGGGTGCGTACCGAGGTCCTGACTGATCACCGAGGGGCCGGTGTTGGTGACTCCCTGACCCGCGAGAACGGAGAAGTCCGCGGCCGTGGCCAAAGGCACGGGCGTCGCGATGGCCACTGCTTGCGTCGGCGTCAGGGCGACCATCACGGCGGCGACCGTGGCGGCGAGCGCCGAGGCCAGCAAGCCGGACATGCCACGACGGTGAGTTACCTGAGGGATCTTCAGCTTCATCGAAAAGCCATTTCCTGTGGGGCCATGGCACACCGGGCCCTACTGATCGCCCGGGAAGCCTCGCTGCTGATACTGCCGCCGCATATTACGCAGAAATATCGGTGAAACTGACTTGAACAAGACCGGAGAATTGGCGCTCATTCGGACGGCGCACAGCGTTGCGAAAATAGTCTAAATTCGAGGAATCAGAGCCGAATGCGGTAATATACCTACCGGTGCTCCCGTCGACGCGGATTCCGCGACAGGGGCGGAGACTCGGGGTACAAGCCATGTATGGCTGCCCGGTACCTGCGCCGGAGTGCATCGGGGTGCCGGCTTTCAGGACCGTCGGCCAGGAGTCCCATCGACCCATTGGTGTGTCGGCCGCCGACGCGCCCGCGGTCTTCGGGGAGGGTTTCCAAGACGGGAGGGGGCGGCGTGGTCGCGAGTGTGGGAGACGAGGGTCGCCGGCGATCGGCGGCCGAGCCGGGATTCTGGCAGCGGGTCGTCGGGCAGCTGGGCACGGCCCTGATCGTGGTGGATCCCGCCGGACGGATCCTCGCGGTCAACCCGGCCGCCGAGCGGCTGCTGGGCCGCGCCGCATCGGCGATGCGCGGGGAGGACGCACACGACCTGCTGCACCGGGACGCGGACGGCGGCAGCATTCCCCGGGAGCAGTGCCCGCTGCTGCGGGCCGTGGCCGAGAGGGCCGAGGCACGCGGGGAGGGCCACATCTGCCGGCGCGGTGACGGCCGCCTGGTCGCGATCTCATGGTCCGCTTCTCCCCTGATGGACGACGGCGTCTTCACGGGCATGGCCGTGCTGTTCACCGACGCGGCCGGCGACCGCAGCGCGCGTCGGGAGCGTGCGGCCTATACACGTGCTCTGGAGGACCTCACCGAGCGGCTGACGCTGGTCGCGGAGATCACCGACGTACTCGGTCAGACGCTGGAGACCGATGAGGCCCTCGCCCGACTGGGCCGCCTGCTGGTTCCGCGCCTCGCCGACTGGGCGGCGGTGGACCTCCGGGCCGGTTCCGGACAGGTCCACCGTGTGGCGGTGGCGGGTCCCGAAGGGCGGGACGCCGCGCAGGAGGACTGGCAGGAGCACCTTCCCGAAGCCGGGGAGGAGGGCCGCTCGCCTCTGGTCCAGGTGCTGAACGGCGGTGATCCCGTCCTGCAGCGCGAGGCGGACATGGCCGCACCGGTCGCCTCCGCCCTGGCCACCGTCCACAGCGGCTTCCTGCGGGCCACCGGCGCGAGGTCCGCCGTCACGGTGCCGCTGGGCTCCGGGCCGCAGGTCACCGGCGCCCTGACGCTGGTGCGCACGGACCCGGCGCACCCCTTCGACACCGACGATCTGACCGTCGTGAGCGACATCGGCCGCCGGGTCGGCCTGGTCATCGACAACGCCCGCCGCTTCGGCCGTCAGCGCGCCGTCGCCGAGGCCATGCAGCGCAACCTGCTCGCCCCGCTGCCCCAGCCCGGCCGCCTGCGGCTGGCCGCCCGCTACCAGCCCGCCCCGGCCGGCTCCCAGGTGGGCGGCGACTGGTACGACGCGTTCGAGCGGAAGGACGGCACGCTCGCGCTGGTCATCGGCGACGTCGTGGGCCACGACCTGACCGCGGCGGCCGGAATGGCGCAACTGCACGGCATCCTGCGCTCACTGGCCTGGGACCACACCGGCCCGCCCGGTGCCGTCGTCGACCGCCTCGACGACGCCATGCCCGCCATCACCACCGTCCCCATGGCCACCCTCGTCCTCGCCCTGCTCGAAGGAGACCCGCACACCGGTCCCTGGACGCTGCGATGGACCAGCGCGGGGCACCCGCCGCCTCTGCTGCTCACCCCGGACGGACAGGCGCAGTACCTCGAAGCGGGACAGGGACTCCTCCTCGGTGCCCCTCCGGGCAACGGCGGCAGCCGGCCGAGCGCCGCGCAGTCCCTTCCACCGGGTTCCACTCTCCTGCTCTATACCGACGGCCTGATCGAGATCCCCGGCAGCGACCTGGACACCGGCCTCGCCCGTCTGCGCCGCCACGCCCTCGCTCTCGCCCACGAACCGCTGGACACGCTGTGCGACCAACTGCCCGCCCGCATGCCGCCCGGCAGCACCGACGACGTGGCCCTCCTCGCCCTGCGTCTGCCGTCGCCCTGAAGGCGGTGAACGCGGTGAGACGGGACGCGGGGGCTCAGGTGTCGAGGACCAGGACGCGGAACGGGCCGAGCGGGGCCGTCCGAGGAGTGTCGCCTTCCAAGTACCACCACCCCCAGGACCGCAGCGCCTCGACGGTGCTGTGGTCGGAGCGCTTCACCAGCATGACGGCGACGGTGGCACCGTGGTCGGTGAGCAGCCGTTTCTGCAGGCGCCGGGCGAGGTTCCAGGCACGGTCCTGGTTCTGCCTGCGTACCCGGGAGGGAACGTGGATCCCGGAGATCACGAAGAGGCGTCCGGAGGCGGCAAGCCGGAGCAGCCGCCCCGGAAGGTATCCGTCGAAGCCCTCCCACCAGGGGCCGTCGCCGCGTACGGGGAAACCGTAGGCGCAACCCGTCAGCGCGGTGGTCTCCGCGATCAGCAGCTCGAATCCCGGTCGCCGTGCGTCGGCCGCAAGCCTGTCGCCGTTCCGTGAACCGTGACCCCCTATCGGTCGATGAAAAGTGACCCCTTCCGTGATCAAGTGATCAGTCTGGCTCCATGGGAGTCAGGTG
>NZ_JBEXSH010000123.1:0-14796 GCF_040613555.1 Streptomyces sp. NPDC006265 | reverse complement strand
CCCGGTGACGGTCCCCGTGACCGGGAGCGAGACCGAGGCCCAGCGGCCCAGGGTCGGGCTCCGGGCCCGCAGCACCGCCTTCGGCGGCCGTCAGCACCTGGTCTTCCTGCACGGCCGGGACCAGCAGGAGAAGTACCCCGACGAACTCCGCCTGTCCTGGACGGCCGGCCTGAACCGCGGACTCACCCTCGCTTCCATGCCCACGCTCGACCCGGAGGACGTGTGGTTCCCGTTCTACGGCACGAGACTGCACGACCTCGTGAGCGGCAGGGAGAGCACGGCGGAGCCCATCGCTCTCGACCGGGTGAGCGCCGCCGCTGCCGCCGAGGTGTTCGCCGCGGAGTCCCCCACGGGCTCCTACGAGCAGCTGCTCTACGAGGCGGCCGCCCGGACCGGCATGCCCCGGAACGGGCCGGCGACCACCGAGGGCTTCGGTTCGGGCCTGGTCGGGGCGCTGCACCGGCCGCTGAGCTGGCTGGCCGCCAGGTCCGACCTGGACGAGTGGACCATCGCCACGTTCCTGCGGGACGTGGATCTGTACCTCGGCGACAGCGCCGTGCGGCAGGCGGTGCTGGACGGCGTCATGGAGACGATGCCGACCAACGGCGAGCTGGTGCTGGTCACGCACAGCCTGGGCACGGTCGTGGGCATGGACCTGCTGACCCGGCTCCCGGACGGCCTCGACCCCGTCCTGTTGGTCACCGCGGGAAGTCCGCTCGGCCTGGACGGCGTCAACGAACGGCTCCTCACCCGAGGCCCGCACCAGCCGCCCAGGGTGCGTGACTGGGTGAACGTCTGGTGCCCCACCGACGCGGTGGCCATCGGCTGCCCCCTGGAGGTCGAACGGTGGGGGAAGCTCACCCAGCTGGCCGTCTCCAACGGCCGCGACCGCGCGCACAAGATCGAGGAGTACCTCGGCCACCCCAGGGCGGCCCGGGAGATCCGCGGTGTCCTGCGGGCCTGACCGGGACCGTCAGCTCCCCTGGATCACCTGTGTGACGCCGTTGATGATCTGCTGCACGGCGATCGCGGAGAGCATCATGCCGGCGAGGCGGGTCACCAGGACCACACCGCCGTCCTTGATGATCCGGATGATCACCAGCGAGTAGCGCATCACCATCCACAGCACGACGTGGATGGCGAGGATCGCCGCCCACACGGACACCTGCATGGCGACGCTGTGGGCCTTCTGCACGGCGAGGATGACCGACACGATCGCCCCGGGCCCGGCCAGCAGCGGCATGCCCAGCGGTACGAGGGCGACGTTCACGTCCTTGGTCTGCTTCGGCTCGTCGGTCTTGCCGGTGAGCAGGTCCAGCGCGATCAGCAGAAGCAGCAGACCGCCCGCGATCATCAGCGCGGGCACGGACACGTGCAGATAGTTGAGGATCTGGTGCCCGAGGAGTCCGAACACGGTGATCACACCACCGGCGACGCAGACGGCCTGGAAGGCCATCCGCTTCTGCACCTTGCCGGGGCGGCCGGCGGTGAGCGCGAGGAAGATCGGAGTGATCCCGGGGGGATCCATGATGACGAAGAGGGTCAGGAACAGGGAGCCGAAGACGGCGAGGTCGAACATGAGTGAGCCTTGCGCAGGGGGCCGCCGCCGCGGGCAGGCGTTGCGCAGCGCGGAACGCCTGGGCGCAGCGGGCAGCGCCGGGTGAGAGAAAGGGAAACGGCCCTACAGCGGACCTAAGGAACTACGGACCTAGGAATCCACGGACCTACGGACCTACGGGTCTACGGGTCTAGGGGTCTAGGGGAGAGAGGCCTCAGACGGCTCCGCCGGCCCCCGGCACGGGAAACGCCCCGAAGGCCCGCCGGGTGATCTCCCCGTACACCTCGGGATCCGTCGTGTACTCCCCGAGCACGCACGTCTTGCGGCTGCCGTGGTAGTCCGACGACCCGGTCACGAGGAGCCCGAGCTCCTTGGCCAGCCCCCGCAGCCGGGCCCGGGTGTCCGCGTCATGGTCCATGTGGTCGGCTTCGAGGCCGTCCAGCCCGGCCGCGGCCATCTCGGCGATGGCGGCCTCCGGCACCGTGAGCCCCCGCTTGCTCGCCCCGGGGTGCGCGAACACCGCGACCCCGCCGGCGCCCTTGATCAGCCGGATCGCTTCGAAGGGGTCGGTCTCGTGCTTCTCCACGAAGACCCGGCCTCCGTCGGCGAGCCAGTCCTGCGTGAAGGCGTCGTTCACGGTGGGCACGACACCCAGCTCGACGAGCGCGCTCGCCACGTGCGGGCGTCCGACGGACCCCTCACCGGCGATCCGCGCCACCTGCTCCCACGTCACCGGCACGCCCAGCTCCCGGAGCTTGGCGATCATCCCCTGGGCGCGCGGCACCCGGTCGTCCCGGACCAGCTCCCGCTCGGCGAGCAGCGCCGGCTCCTCGGCGTCGAAGAGGTAGGCCAGCATGTGCATGCTGATCCCATCGATCCGGCAGGAGAGCTCGGCCCCGGTGACCAGCGTGACGCCCTCGGGCAGCGCGGCGATCGCCTCGGCATGCCCGCGGGTGGTGTCGTGATCGGTCAGGGCGACGACGTCGAGCCCGGTCGCAGCGGCTTTCCGCACCAGTTCGGCGGGCGAGTCCGTGCCGTCGGAAGCGGTGGAGTGGGTGTGCAGATCGATGCGCACGACACGAGCTCCAGACACAGACGGTACGAACAGGGCTGCTCAAGGATAACCGCATTTTCAACGCCCGATGTCATACCTGAACACGGAAAGCGCCCCCTACACCCCCGCAGGCGCTACGGCTGAAGCAAGCGCGGCGACAACGCCCCACACGGCACCAGCTCCACCTCCGCCCCCGCCTCCCGGAGATCCGCCAGCACCAGTTCGTCGTACATCAGCAACCCGGACTGCTCGGGCCACACGACGGCCCACAGCCACATCCCGAGCGCCTCCCCCGCGAACACCGCCCGGTCCTCCGGCGCACCGGCCACATGCCACAGCGGCGTGGGCCGCCCGGCGGCCAGCACCTTCGCCTGGGGCGGCTTCTCGACGTTCATGTGCGGCCCCGGGTCGGGACCGTCCATGCCCGCGTACCGCGCCCCGAGCCCGACCCCGAGTTCCTCGGCCACCAGGATCAGCTCACCCATGCCGCCGAGCGGCCCGGGTCCCGTGCAGGCGACGGCGGTCGCGCGGCCGCCCGTGCGGTCGTCCCCCGCGCAGGCCACTCCCGTGAACAGCCATCCCACCGGCAACGGCCACGGCATCCACAGCGGCACCTGGGTGCGGTGCACCACGACGTTGAGGGCTTCGACGCTCGGCGGTATCACGGGCTGCACCGGATGAACGGTGCCGTGTACATCGCACTGCCACGAGTCGGAGAAGAGGCCGGGAGCCCTGACCCGGCCACCGCACTTCGGGCAACTGGGTTCGCCCCTCATAGGGCCCCACGGTCCTACCCCCGCCCCGCCGCGTCAAGGACGATCACCCATCCGGACGGAACCCTTCACCGCCCGCACTAGATGTAGTTTGCATTAATTAGCCTGGCTAACTTAGTATATGCATATACCAACTATCTACGACTCGGGAAAGGGAGCAAGCAATGGACCCCTCCGACGAAGGAGCGGGCGGCCTCCTGAAGCAGCCCAAGTCCGTGTGGGCCACCGCCGGGGCATCGGTCGTCGCCTTCATGGGCATCGGGCTCGTCGACCCGATCCTGCCGTCCATCGCCCAGGGCCTGAACGCCACGGCGAGCCAGGTCTCCCTGCTCTTCACCTCGTACTTCCTCATCACCGCCGTCGCCATGCTGGTCACCGGTTTCGTCTCCAGCCGGATCGGCGGCCGCAGGACCCTGCTGCTCGGCCTCGCGTTCGTCGTCGTGTTCGCCGGGCTCGCGGGCACCTCCGGATCCGTCGGCGAACTGGTCGGCTTCCGGGCCGGATGGGGCCTCGGCAACGCGCTGTTCGTCTCGACGGCCCTCGCGGTCATCGTCGGCGCGGCGGCCGGCGGCAGTGCCGCGGCGATCCTGCTGTACGAGTCGGCCCTCGGCCTCGGCATGGCCTGCGGCCCGCTGCTGGGCGCCCTGCTCGGCGACGCCAGCTGGCGCTACCCGTTCTTCGGCACGGCCTTCCTGATGGCCATCGGCTTCCTGTGCATCACGGTGTTCCTCAAGGAACAGCCGAAGCCGGCCCGCAAGACCTCGCTGCTGGACCCGATCAAGGCGCTCGGTCACGGCGGCCTCGCCTCCGCGGCGATCTCGGCGTTCTTCTACAACTACACGTTCTTCACCGTGCTGGCCTTCACGCCGTTCGTGCTGAACATGACCCCGTACAAGTCGGGTGCGGTGTTCTTCGCCTGGGGTGTGCTGCTCGCCGTCTTCTCGGTGATCGTGGCGCCCCGGCTCCAGAAGCGGTTCGGTTCGCTGAAGGTGCTCGGCGGTTCGCTGATGCTGCTCGCGGCCGACGTCCTGGTGCTCGGCTACGGCTCCCACACCACCGCCGTCGTCTGCACGATCCTGTCCGGTGCCTTCATCGGCGTGAACAACACCGTCTACACCGAACTGGCCCTCGGCGTATCGGACGCGCCCCGGCCGGTGGCGAGCGCGGGCTACAACTTCGTGCGCTGGTTCGCGGCGGCGGCCGCTCCGTGCTTCGCGCCGAAGATCGAGGAGTGGACCGACATCCACATCCCGTTCGTGGTGGCCGCGGTCACCGCGAGCGCGGGCGCGGTCGTGGTCGTCGTACGACGGAAGGCCCTCACACTCCCCCAAGCTCTCGACTCCACTCAAGCAGGGGGGACCCTCACCGCGGAGGAGCCGGAGCCGAAGCACGCGACCGAGGACGGGGTCGCCGTGTTCGCCAACTGACGCCGCACGGAACGACGTTGGTGACCTTGCTCACTCCAGCGTGACGGACTTCCGGGACGGATCCCGGAGGTCCGTCCCGTGGTTCAGCCATCGCTCCTGAAGCGCCTGCGCGCCGTGCACCCGCTTCCAGGCGGCCTCGTTCGGGGTCATGGGCAGCAGCGGCAGGAACCGCACGGGGTCGAGGGGCTCGTCGAGCTCCAGGTCCTCCACCAGCCCGCCCGGCTCGGCCACCAGGACCGAGGTGAACGGGGCGCCGGACCACAGCGGCTCACCGACGTCGAGGGAGGCGCCGGGAGCGACGACCAGGCCCTCCACCTGCGGAGACGCGGCGAGCACGGCGAGCGGCCGCAGCACCTTGTCGGTGTCGGCGACCCCGGAACGGACCGAGAGCACCAGCTCGGCGCGCGGGCCCTTGACCGGGTCGGCGACCACCGCGGTGGGGTCCGTCATCGGGTGCGCGGACATCCCGAGCGAGGCGTAGCGGGCGATGCCGCCCTGCTGGAAGCGCAGCACCTCGATGCGGTCCGTGCCGAGGAAGGTGACCGCCGCGCGCGCGTCCGGTTCGCCCAGCGCGGTGCGCAACCGGGCTTCGACCAGAGGAAGAACATCTGCCATGCGGCGAGCATAGAACTCGCCAGTAGCGGGCAAAGCAGCACCTTGACAGTTGTGTCGGCTGCTACTCTTGCCCGGTGGTTCGGGGCAGCACGCAGAAGCGTCGCGATCAAGCCCCGACGCCGAAGGAACTCCCTTACGAGGGACCGGCCGGAGGAGGTGGGGCTGCAATGGATCGAAGTCGACCGTGCAGTAGCACCACGCTCTTCGCGCCGCCGATGTAGCTGCTTCTGTCTCTGGCTGCCACCTCTCGCACTCGCTTCACCGCGGAAGAGCGCTTCGTTTCGCTTTGCCTGATCTGCCTCAGTAGCTGAATCAGTAACGAAACCGGCCACCGCGACGGTGCGGTGCTCCCCGCTTTGTGGACGTGCCAAACATCCGTAGTCACCACGTCCTCATTCCGGGTGGTTCCACCCGTCGCCGGCGCCGTTCGTTGCCTGCCCGCGAAGGAGCCCGCCATGTCGATGATCCGCGACCTGCGCGCAGCAGTCGTCCGTCCGTCCCGTGTGTCGCTGCGCAAGGACGGCGGGACGTACGACGCCACCCGCAGCCCCGCGGCCGCCTCGGCCGTCGTCGACTGCGCCGTCTACCGGGACGGCCGCCGCATCGAGACCGAGACCTCCCTGACCCCGCACGAGGCGGTGCGCCTGGTGCGCCGCGACGGGGGTTTCGTGTGGATCGGCCTGCACGAGCCGACGGAGGCGGAATTCTCCGGCATCGCCAGTGAGTTCGGACTGCACCCGCTGGCCGTGGAGGACGCCGTCCAGGCCCACCAGCGGCCCAAGCTGGAACGCTACGACGACTCCCTCTTCACGGTCTTCAAGACCATCCACTACGTCGAGCACGAGCAGCTCGACGCCAACAGCGAGGTCGTCGAGTCCGGCGAGGTCATGTGCTTCACCGGACGGGACTTCTTCATCACCGTCCGGCACGGTGGGCAGGGCTCCCTGCGAGCCCTCAGGCACCGCCTCCAGGACGACCCCGAGCTGCTCGCCAAGGGCCCCTCGGCCGTGCTGCACGCCATCGCGGACCATGTCGTCGACGGGTACATCGCCGTCGCCGACGCGGTGCAGGACGACATCGACGAGGTGGAGACCGAGGTCTTCTCCCCGGGCCGCAAGGGCTCGCCTCGCGGTTCGGACGCCAGCCGGATCTACCAACTCAAGCGCGAGGTGCTGGAGTTCAAGCGGGCCGTGTCACCCCTGCTGCGGCCGATGCAACTGCTGAGCGAGCGGCCGATGCGGCTGATCGACCCCGACATCCAGAAGTACTTCCGAGATGTCGCCGACCACCTGGCCCGCGTCCAGGAGCAGGTCCTCGGCTTCGACGAGCTGCTCAACTCCATCCTCCAGGCCAACCTCGCGCAGGCGTCCGTCGCCCAGAACGAGGACATGCGGAAGATCACCTCCTGGGCCGCGATCATCGCCGTGCCGACGATGGTGTGCGGGGTGTACGGCATGAACTTCACGTACATGCCGGAACTGCACTGGAGGTACGGCTACCCGGTCATCCTGAGCTTCACGGTGGCCGTCTGTCTCGGCATCCACCGCACGCTGAAGCGGAACGGATGGCTGTGAGCGGCCTGGTTAGGCTGGGCCCCATGACAAGCGAGCTGCTCGACCAGGCCCTCGTCGAGGAGGCCACGAAGAAGTCCGGCCTCGTCTGGGTCCAGGGCCCCGACGGCCCGGCGCGTGCGCTGTGGCACGTGTGGCACGAGGGTGCCGCGTGCCTGGTCGGCGACGGGCCGGGCGAGCAGCCGCTGCCGGGGCTGGCCGACGGCGCCGAGGCGACGGTGACGGTCCGCAGCAAGGACAAGGGCGGCCGGCTGGTCACCTGGACGGCGCGGGTCGCCGAGCTGGCGCCGGGCTCCGAGGTGTGGGACGCGGCGGTCGCCCAACTCAAGGGCAAACGGCTGAACGCGCCCGACGGCGAGGCCATGCCCGGGCGCTGGGCCCGCGAGTGCCGGGTGCTGCGCCTGGAGCCGACCGGGGCGACGGCGCCGCTGCCCGACGGCTCCCTGTCCGAGCCGCCGCTGCCGTCCCCGGCGCTCACCCGCCGGCCGGCCCCGGCGGGTCTGCCCCGCCTGCTGCTGAAGAAGCGCAAACGGGCCTGACGGCCTACGCCGCCGGCAGCTGCTTGCCGTAGTCCACCGTCTCATTCTTCTCCGGCTCCCTGAGGGAGAAGTCCTCACCCCAGCCGGAGAACGTGAGGGTCCCCGCCCCGCCGGCCCGCTCCAGGCGCAGCGGATACGGCTTGCCCTCGAGGGAGACCTCCAGGGTGCCGCCGGAGCCCTTGTCACCGGTGACGCGGATGGTGCGGACGCCCGCCTCCTCGTCGTGGCCATCCGTCGCGAGCGTCCCGTGCAGGGTCAGCAGACTGTCGAGGAGGAGACCCTTGTCCGTGAAACCGCTGAACTTCTTGTACGAGGGGTCGCCCTGCGGCACCTTCACGAACTTGCCGCCGAGCTTGGAGGCCGCCGCCGCGTCCCCCTTGCCGCCTCCGCCCTTGCCGTCGCCGTGAGTCCAGAACTCGGCGTCCGCCTTGACGTAGAGCTGCTCGCCGATGCGCAGCAGCTTGAAGGTCGCGCCCTCGGAGGTGACCGAGCCGTCGCCGCCGTCGTCCTTCAGCCGCACGTCGAGCGCGTAGGTCCGCCCGCCGCTGACGACGTTGCCGTGCATCCGGACCGCCCCGGCGGACTCGGCGGCCGACCGGGTCTTGCCCTGGATCTCGGCGGCGGGGAGTCTGCCGACCCCGTTGGTGCCCTCGTTCGGATCCTCCGCGCAGCCGGTGAGCACCGTTCCCGTCACGAGCAGCGCGCCCATCGCGCTCGCGAGTGCGGCACCGCGGCCACGGTTCTGGCGAATCGGAGTCACAGGTGGGGCTGCCTCTCTGACGGGAGACCTGAACGGCGTACCGCAGGGTACCGGGGTCGTACGGGCAGATCGGAGCCAGTCCGTCCGGACCGCCCGCCGACGCGTCGCCGATCGGGACGGGCTAGCCTGAAGCCCACCCGAGCGGGCAATTCGGAAGACACAGGCACAAAGGCAGCCACCCACACAGCCACCACGAACCACCCCGCACGAAAAGGAGCCGCGGCCATGGCAGCGGGCGCCCCCCGGATCTTCGTATCGCACCTCCAAGGTGTCGCCGTCTTCGACCCAGCCGGCGACCAGGTGGGGCGCGTGCGCGATCTGGTCGTCATGCTGCGGGTGGGGCAGCGCCCCCCGAGGCTGCTCGGCCTCGTCGTCGAACTCGCCACCCGCCGCCGCATCTTCCTGCCGATGACCCGGGTCACCGCCATCCAGTCCGGCCAGATCATCACCACCGGCGTGCTCAACGTGAGGCGCTTCGAGCAGCGGCCCACCGAGCGGCTGGTCTTCGGGGAGCTGCTGGACCGGCGCGTGACGCTCACCGAGACCGGCGAGGACGTCACCGTCCTCGATTTGTCGGTGCATCAGCTGCCGGCCCGCCGGGAATGGGAGATCGACCGGGTCTTCGTCCGCAAGGGCAGGAAGGGCAGTGCCTTCCGGCGCGCCAAGGGGGAGGCGCTGACCGTCGAGTGGACCGCCGTCACCGGCTTCTCCCTGGAGGAGCAGGGGCAGGGCGCCGAGAGCCTGCTCGCCACCTTCGAGCAGCTGCGCCCCGCCGACCTGGCCAACGTCCTGCACCACCTCTCCTCCAAGCGCCGGGCCGAGGTCGCCGCCGCCCTCGACGACGAACGGCTCGCCGACGTACTGGAGGAGCTGCCGGAGGACGACCAGATCGAGATCCTCGGCAAGCTGAAGGAGGAGCGCGCCGCCGACGTCCTGGAGGCCATGGACCCGGACGACGCGGCCGACCTGCTGGGTGAGCTGCCGACGGACGAGCAGGAGCGGCTGCTGAGCCTGATGCAGCCGAGCGACGCGGCCGACATGCGGCGCCTGATGTCGTACGAGGACCGCACGGCGGGCGGTCTGATGACCACCGAGCCGATCGTGCTGCGTCCGGACGCCACCGTCGCCGACGCCCTGGCCCGTGTCCGCAACGCCGACCTCTCCCCCGCCCTGGCCGCCCAGGTCTACGTCTGCCGGCCCCCGGACGAGACGCCGACCGGCAAGTATTTGGGCACGGTCCACTTCCAGCGCCTACTGCGCGAACCACCGCCCTCCCTGGTCAGCTCCATCCTGGACAGCGATCTGCAGCCGCTCGACCCCGAGGCGGAGCTTCCCGCCATCGCCGGCTTCTTCGCCACGTACGACATGGTCGCGGCGCCCGTGGTCGACGAGGCCGGCGCGCTGCTGGGCGCGGTGACCGTGGACGACGTGCTCGACCACATGCTCCCGGAGGACTGGCGGGAGACGGAGTTCCACTTGGACGAGGAGGTGGCCACCGATGGCTCCTGAGCGCGAGAGCCTGCGCGAACGCACACCGGCGGGCGCCACGGCCGCCTCCCGGCCCCGCACCATCCGCCTCGATCAGCCGCTGTCGCCCCGGCGCCGGTTCCTGCCCGAGTACGACCCGGAGGCCTTCGGGCGGCTGTCGGAGCGCATCGCGCGCTTCCTGGGCACCGGACGGTTCATCGTCTGGATGACGGTCGTCATCATCCTGTGGGTGGTGTGGAACATCTTCGCGCCGCACGGCCTGCGCTTCGACGAGTACCCGTTCATCTTCCTGACGCTGATGCTGTCCCTCCAGGCCTCCTACGCCGCCCCGCTGATCCTTCTCGCGCAGAACCGGCAGGACGACCGCGACCGGGTCAACCTGGAGCAGGACCGCAAGCAGAACGAGCGGTCGATCGCGGACACCGAGTACCTGACCCGCGAGATCGCCGCCCTGCGCATCGGCCTGGGCGAGGTCGCCACCCGCGACTGGATCCGCTCGGAGTTCCAGGACACGATCAAGGAAATGGAGGAACGGCAGAACGGCCACCGGCACGACCCCGTCGTATTCCCGGCGGAACGGCCACGGGGACGTGACGCAGACGACCGCTGAGACGCTTTCCTACGCCCCCGTACGGCGCCGTACCATCGTCCTATGGCTACGGAAGACGCGGTGCGCGAGGCACTGGCGACGGTGAACGACCCCGAGATCCACAAGCCCATCACCGAACTCGGGATGGTCAAATCCGTGGAGATCGGCGCGGACGGGGCGGTCGCGGTCACCGTGTACCTCACGGTCTCGGGCTGCCCGATGCGGGAGACGATCACTCAGCGGGTGACCGACGCGGTCTCCGCGGTCGAGGGCGTCACCCGCGTCGACGTCACCCTCGACGTGATGAGCGACGAGCAGCGAAAGGAACTGGCGTCCGCCCTGCGCGGCGGCCAGACCGAGCGCGAGGTGCCCTTCGCCAAACCGGGCAGCCTGACCCGCGTCTATGCGGTCGCCTCCGGCAAGGGCGGCGTCGGCAAGTCCTCGGTGACGGTCAACCTGGCGGCGGCGATGGCGGCCGACGGCCTCAAGGTCGGTGTCGTCGACGCCGACATCTACGGCCACTCCGTGCCCCGCATGCTGGGCGCCGACGGCCTTCCCACCCAGGTCGAGAACATGATCATGCCGCCGTCCGCGAACGGCGTGAAGGTCATCTCGATCGGCATGTTCACCCCGGGCAACGCCCCGGTCGTCTGGCGCGGCCCGATGCTCCACCGCGCCCTCCAGCAGTTCCTGGCGGACGTGTACTGGGGCGACCTGGACGTCCTCCTCCTGGACCTGCCGCCCGGCACCGGCGACATCGCGATCTCCGTGGCCCAGCTGGTCCCGAACGCCGAGATCCTCGTGGTCACCACGCCTCAGCAGGCGGCGGCCGAGGTCGCCGAGCGCGCGGGCTCCATCGCCGTCCAGACCCACCAGAAGATCGTCGGCGTCGTCGAGAACATGTCCGGCCTGCCCTGCCCCCACTGCGGCGAGATGGTCGACGTCTTCGGCACGGGCGGCGGCCAGTCGGTGGCCGACGGCCTGACCCGCACGACCGGCACGAACGTCCCGGTCCTCGGCAGCATCCCCATCGACGTCCGCCTGCGCGAGGGCGGCGACGACGGCAAGCCGGTCGTCCTCAGCGACCCGGACTCCCCGGCGGGCTCGGCCCTGCGGGCGATCGCGGGCAAGCTGGGCGGACGCCAGAGGGGCCTGTCGGGCCTGTCGCTCGGTATCACTCCGAGGAACAAGTTCTGATCTGACCTGGGGGCGCGGGGAACTGCGCGATCAGCCATCGACGACCTACAGCCGCCCGCGCATGGCACCGCTCACGGCGAAGGGGCGCCAACAACCCGGCGCCCCTCACATCACGCGTACGCGGCGATGTCCTTCACCACGGCGAACCCGAGCCCGTACGCACTCATACCCCTGCCGTACGCCCCGACGTGAACCCCCGCCGACGTGGTCCCGGCGAGCACCCAGCCGAACTCGGACTCCCGGTAGTGGAACGCCGTCGGCACCCCGTCCACGGGAAGCGACAGCGTCGACCAGTCGTCCCCCTCCAGGTCGTCCGCCAGCACCCACGCCGTCTCGGTCTGCTGCTCCAGCCAGTCGTCCCGCAGCGTGTGGTCCATCTGCCCGGGCCAGGTGAAGGACAGCAGCCCCACCCCCGCGAGCCACGCCGCGGAGGACACCGACGTGGCCTCCAGCAGCCCCGTCCCGTCCGCCGTGCGCCGTGAGGGGTTGGCCGCCACGGTCACCACGACCGCGAACTTCTCCTTGGCCTCCTGGTCGCCCCCGGCGGCGTGCTCGTTGCGCACCGTGGGTTCGTCCCCGTGCCCGATCGACCCGTGTTCCACGGCCCCGTCGGCCGTCGTACCGACCTGCATCAGCCAGCGCGGTCCCGTGAAGGCCTCGTCGAGGCCGTACCACGGGAAGGGCGCACGCAGGTAGCCGTCGACCGTACGCCGGGCGGAAGGGACCTGTTGTCCATCCTCCGCGGCCGGCGTCTGCACGACTGCCCGACTCGTCGTCTCCATGTGCCCGGACGCCTCCTCGCTCTAGTCGGACCGGAACGGCCCGCCCCCCTTCGGGCGTACTCGTCACGGTCCGCACAACAACTCGGCAGCATAACCACACCGCTGCGAGCAGCAGGGAAACCGCCCGGCGCGTGGGCCGCACGGGCACCCGGTTCAGGCCGTACGCAGCCCGATGGGAGTATGAAACGCGTCACGCGCGGGGGCGTACGCCCCTGGGCGTGTCGCTCAGGTGGCGTCCGCGTCGAAGGGCGGCCGGTCGTCCGGGCCGGGCGTCTCCGGCTTCTTCGTCATGTCGATGCGGCCAACGGAGGAGCCGGCGGACGACGCGGAGGACGGGTCGGAGTCACGGCTGTGGACGGCGTCGGTGACCTCGGCCATCTCCTTCTTCAGGTCGAAGCCGTTGCGGATCTCCTTGAGCCCCAGGTCCTCGTTGTCCAGCTGCTTGCGGAGGTACGTCTTGGGGTTGAGGTCCTCGAACTCGAAGTCCTTGAACTCCGGGCCGAGTTCCTCCCGGATGTCGTTCTTGGCGCTCTCCGAGAACTCACGGATCTTCCGGATCGTGCGCGTCACGTCCTGGATGACCTTGGGGAGCTTGTCCGGACCGAAGACGAGCACGGCGAGGACGATGAGCGTCACCAGCTCGAGTGGTCCTATGTCATTGAACACCTGAAGCTCCTTGCGATGTCCTCGGTCCTCGGCCCTCGTGGTCGGTGCGGGTCTTGCCGTGGTCCGGGCCGGATCCACGGTACCCGGCGATCCTGTCCGACCGGTACTGTCCCGGGACCTCCGAGTGCGGGAGGTGGGAGCGCTTTCCCGATTGTTTGCCTTGTTGGCCCCTTTGTGGGGCCTGTTGAGGCGTCTTCGCGAGTCCGGGGCCTCATGTCTCACCCACCGGACGATCCGAGGACGAGCGAGACCTTCCGCTCCTTGCCGCCGCGCTCGACGGTCAGCTCCAGCCGGTCGCCGGGGCGGTGCGCGCGGGTCTTGACGATCAGTTCCTCACCGGAGTGCACCCGCCTGCCGTCGACCTTCGTGATCACGTCGCCCGACTTGATCCCGGCCTTGGCGCCCGGCCCGCCCGCGGTGACCGGCGCTCCACCCTCGCTGCCTTCGGTGGCGACGCGCGCACCGTCGCCCGAGTAGTCCATGTCCAGAGTGATGCCGATGACGGGGTGGGTCGCCTTCCCCGTGTTGATCAGCTCTTCCGCGACGCGTTTGCCCTGGTTGATGGGTATGGCGAAGCCGAGGCCTATCGAACCGGACCGGCTGCTGTCCTGCGTGGAGCCGCTGTCCGCCGAGCGGATGGCCGAGTTGATGCCGATGACCCGGGCGCGGGCGTCGAGCAGGGGCCCACCGGAGTTGCCGGGGTTGATGGGCGCGTCGGTCTGCAGCGCGTCGACGTACGACACGTCGCTGCCGTCGCCCTTCTCGCCGCCGGCCGTGATGGGCCGCTGCTTGGCGCTGATGATGCCGGAGGTCACCGTCCCGGCCAGGTCGAAGGGGGCGCCGATGGCCACGACCGGGTCGCCGACCTGCACGTTGTCCGAGTTGCCGAGGGGCAGCGGGGTGAGTCCGCCGACGCCCTTCACCTTCACGACGGCGAGGTCGTAGCCGCTGTCCCGGCCGACGACCTCGGCTTGGGCGGTCTGCCCGCCGTTGAAGGTCACGGTGATCTCGCCGCCCGAGCCGGCGGGCTGCACGACGTGGTTGTTGGTGAGGATGTGCCCGCGGGTGTCGAGCACGAAGCCGGTGCCCGTGCCCTGCTCGCCGGCGCCGCTGACATGCAGGGTGACCACGCTGGGCAGGGCCCGCCCGGCAATCCCGGCCACACTGTCCGCGTCCCGCGCCGAGGCCTCTCTCCCCGCCTGCGGCAGCTCGACCGTCCCGACGCCCCCGTTCCGCTCCAGATACGTCCCTACGACGCCGCCGAAGCCCCCGGACACGAGCGCGAGCAGCACGGCACCGAGCACCAGGGACTTCCTGCCGCGCTTGCGCCGCTGCTCCGTGCTGAGCACGGCGGCGCCGTTCTGCTGGAGAGGACCGTGTCCCCCGCTGGCCGCGGCAGCCGCCCAGGGGTCGTAGCGCTGCCAGGGGTCGGGGGCAGGGGCGGGTGCCGGAGGTTCGGCGTGGGCCGGCGCGGCCGGCAGGGGCGCGGGCGGGCCGGGGGTCGGCGTCTCGGCGGGCGCGTGAGCGGCGGTGGCGTGAGCGGCAGGCGCGTGAGCGGGCGCCGGGGTCCCGGTGGCCGGGGCGGACGGCGTGCCGTGCACCGACGGCACGGCCGCGTCGTCCGGCATGGGCGACTGCCCCGGTATCGCCACGCCCTGCGCCGGAGTCGCGGGGGTCGCCGGGCCCTCCGCCTCGGACTTCGTGTCCTTCGTCACCGGAATGTGGTGGAAGGGAATGTTGTACGACCCCACCAGCTCGGCAAAGTCCGTATGGTTCG
>NZ_JBEXSH010000122.1:1922-14903 GCF_040613555.1 Streptomyces sp. NPDC006265 | reverse complement strand
CGCCGCGCTACGTCCGCGCCGCCGCGCTACGTCCGCGCCGCCGCGCTACGTCCGCGCCGCCGCGCTACGCCCGCGCCGCCGCGCTACGCCCGCGCCCACGACTCCACGCCCGCGCCCACCGCGCTACGCCCGCGCCCACGACTCCACGCCCGCGCCCACGACTCCACGCCCGCGCCCACCGCGCTACGCCCGCGCCGTCGCGCCCCGCTCCTTGAGCATGTCGGCCATCAGCGAGATCTCCGACTGCTGCGCGTCCACCATGCCCTGCGCGAGCCGTTTCTCCACGCCGACCCGGCACTTGGCCACGCAGCCGTCGGCCATGTGGATGCCGCCCTTGTGATGGTCCGTCATCAGCTGGAGGTAGAAGACCTCCGCCTGCTTCCCGCTGAGCTCGCCGAGCTTCTTCATCTCGGAGTTGGTCGCCATGCCCGGCATCAGCGCGCCGTCCTTGCCGGATGCCATGCCGCCCATGTCCATCCAGGTCATCGGCGGCTCGGAGGACACCTTGGGAAGGCCCCACAGGTCGAGCCAGCCGAGCATCATGCCGCGCTGGTTGGCCTGCGTCTGCGCGATGTCGTACGCCAGACGCCGGACCTCCACGTCCTTCGTGCGGTCGCGCACGACGTACGACATCTCGACGGCCTGCTGGTGGTGCACCGCCATGTCCCGGGCGAACCCGGCGTCCGCGGACTCGGCGGACGGCGTCTGCCCGCCGCCGTCGTCCCCGGCGACCGCGTAGGTGATCGCCCCGGCGGCGACGAGCGCCGTCGCCGCGGCCCCGGCGATCAGGCCGGTATGCCTCACTTCGACAGGCCGTTCGTGCAGGCGGCGCCCGGCTCGGGGGTCTGCTCGCCCTGGACGAACTTCTGGAAGAACGCGTCCACGTCCGGGTCGCTCGCGCCCGTCACCGTGCGCTGGTGGCCCCAGGCCGAGAGCATGATCGGGTCCTTCTGGTCGTCCATCGGGCTCATCAGCGTGTACGGCGTCTTCTTCACCTTCGCCGCGAGCGCGTCGATGTCGGCCTTCTTCGCGTCGGCGTTGTACGTCACCCACACCGCCCCGTGCTCCAGCGAGTGCACGGCGTTGGCGTTGTCGATCTCCTCGGTGTAGACGTCGCCGTTGCAGTTCATCCACACCGGGTTGTGGTCACCGCCGACCGGCGGCTCGGAGGCGTACTTCACGGCCTTGGTGACGTGGTTGCGGGCCAGCTTCCCCTCCCACGTCCGCACGCCGTCCTTGCCCGTCACGAACTTGCCCTTGCCCGAGGAGTCGCCCGCCGCCGCGGTGTCACTGCCCTTGTCGTCCTGGGACCGCACGACCACGACGCCGCCGACCACGAGTCCGGCGACCACCACGACACTGGCCGCGATGGTGAGGACCCGGTTGCGGCGCTCACGGGCCTGCTCGGCGCGCCGCATCTCCTCTATGCGCGCCTTGCGGTCCGTGCCGGTCTTGTTGGCGGAGCCCATGAGGTGTCCTTCGTGGGAAAAGTGACGGTCGGGTCGGCTGATCGTAATGGGGGAGACGGGGCGCCTCGTAGCGCGGCCGCGGGAATGGGCCGAATCGATACGGCACCGACAGCGGGACGACAGGTTCACGGACTCCGGCGAGGGCGCCCCCCGAATTATTTGAATCCGACATTCCTATTACCTAGGCTGCCTGCATGCGGCTGCTGCGCTCCACCGACCTCGCCCTGCGGGTCCTGATGCGGCTCGCCGTCGCGGGCGGGACCAGTCCGACGACCCGGGACGTCGCGGACGGCATGAACGTGCCGTACACCCACCTGGCGAAGGTCGTCGCCGAGCTCCAGCACATGGGGCTGCTCGCCGCACGCCGGGGCCGGGGCGGCGGCCTCACCCTCACCGAGCAGGGCCGCACGGCCTCGGTGGGCGCCGTGGTCCGTGCCCTCGAGGGAGACGGCGACGTCGTCGACTGCGAGGGCCCCACCCCCTGCCCCCTCAACTCCGCCTGCCGCCTGCGCGGCGCCCTGCGCCGGGCCCAGGAGGCGTTCTTCGCCTCACTGGACCCGGTCACGGTCGAGGACATCGTGGCGGAGCCGACGGGGGTGCTGCTGCTGGGGATCTCGCGGGGCGGTCCCCAGGACGTCTAGGCCCCGATCCCCGCGACGTCCGGGTCCCGGTTCCTCACAACGCCAGGCCTAGGCCTGCCCCGCCAGCCACAGGTCCGGGCCGAACACCTCGTAGTGGATGTCGGCGGGTGCCACGCCCTTCGCGATCAGCTGGGTCCGCACCGCCCGCATGAAGGGGAGTGGGCCGCACAGGTACGCGCGCGTGCCCGGGGCGAGCGGGACGCCGGTGAGGTCGACCAGGCCCGGGTGGGTGCCCCCCGGGGCGTCCTGCTCGTACCAGAGGTGGACGGCCGCGTCCGGGAGCTTGGCCGCGTAGGCCTCGTGGTCGGTGCGCAGGGCGTGCGTCGCGGGGGAGCGGTCGGCGTGCACGACGGTGACCGGGGCGCGGTGCCCCGAGTCGGCGAGATGCGCCAGCATCGCGGTCATCGGGGTCACGCCGATGCCGGCCGAGGCCAGCAGCAGCGGAGTCTCGGAACCGGCGTCCAGGACCAGGTCGCCGTACGGCTCGGAGAGCTCCAGGACGTCACCCACCTCCACGCGCGCGTGGAGGTGGTTCGAGACCTCGCCGTCGGGGGCGCCGGCCGTGTGGACGCGCTTCACGCTGATCTGCCGCAGGTCCGGGGCGGGTGCTCCGGACAGGCTGTACTGACGTATCTGGCGGGCTCCGTCCGCGAGGGTGACGCGGACGGAGACGTACTGGCCCGCGAGGAAGTCCCGCACCGGGCCGCCGTCGGTCGGGCGGAGTCGGAACGTGGCGACGTCCGCGGTCTCGGTGACCCGCTCGACGAGCTCCCAGGCCCGCCAGGTGGGTCCGCCGTGCTCCTCGCGCAGCCGCTGCTCCACGGCGATGAGCGCGTTCGCCATCAGCCAGTAGACCTCGTCCCAGGCGGCGGCGACCTCCGGTGTGACCGCGTCGCCGAGCACCTCGGCGATGGCGGCGAAGAGGTGCTCGTGGACGACGCCGTACTGCTCCGGGGTGACGCCGAGCGAGGCGTGTTTGTGGGCGATGCGCTGCAGCATCGCGTCCGGCCGCTGCCCCGGGCGGTCCAGCAGGTGCGTCGCGAACGCGGCGATGGAGCCGGCCAGAGCCTGACGCTGGGTGCCGGAGGCCTGGTTGCCCCGGTTGAACAGGTCCCGCAGCAGTTCCGGGTGGGCCTCGAACAGCCCGGCGTAGAAGCGCTCGGTGATCGTGCCGAGGGCCGTGCCGACGGCGGGGAGTGTGGCGCGGACGGTGGCGGCGGACTGCTCGGACAGCATCTGGGCTCCTCGGGGCTCGACTGGGGGCACACTATTTAAAGTTGCATATGAGATGCAAATTAAGCGGGTGGTGCGGCGAAAGGGACCGGCCGTTACGGATGGCGGTGCGAGCAGGCACTATGGGCGGAAGAGCAGTTCACCTGCCGTATGTGAGGCGTTCGACCCCGGGCCGCCGGGCGATCATGGTCCGCAACGCGTACGAAATGGTGGTGTGGTCTGATGCTCTGGTGCCCGACCGCCTCCCGTGGTACGGAAGAGAAGGCGGCCTGACCAGCAAGGATGGGGAAGCGGAAGATGGACAAGCAGCAGGAGTTCGTGCTCCGGACGTTGGAGGAGCGCGACATCCGGTTCGTACGCCTGTGGTTCACGGACGTGCTGGGCTTCCTCAAGTCGGTCGCCGTGGCCCCGGCGGAGCTGGAGCAGGCCTTCGACGAGGGCATCGGCTTCGACGGCTCCGCGATCGAGGGCTTCGCCCGGGTCTACGAGTCCGACATGATCGCCAAGCCGGACCCGTCGACCTTCCAGATCCTGCCCTGGCGGGCGGAGGCCCCGGGCACGGCCCGGATGTTCTGCGACATCCTCATGCCGGACGGCTCCCCGTCCTTCGCAGACCCGCGCTACGTGCTCAAGCGCGCCCTCGCCCGCACCTCCGACCTGGGCTTCACCTTCTACACCCACCCGGAGATCGAGTTCTTCCTGCTGAAGGACCGGCCGCTGGACGGCAGCCGTCCGACGCCCGCCGACAACTCCGGCTACTTCGACCACACCCCGACCAACGTCGGCATGGACTTCCGCCGCCAGGCGATCACGATGCTGGAGTCGATGGGCATCTCGGTCGAGTTCTCCCACCACGAGGGCGCCCCCGGCCAGCAGGAGATCGACCTCCGCTACGCCGACGCGCTCTCCACGGCCGACAACATCATGACGTTCCGCCTCGTCATGAAGCAGGTGGCCCTGGAGCAGGGCGTGCACGCCACGTTCATGCCGAAGCCGTTCTCCGAGCACCCGGGCAGCGGCATGCACACGCACCTGTCGCTCTTCGAGGGCGACCGCAACGCGTTCTACGAGTCGGGCTCGGAGTACCAGCTCTCCAAGGTGGGCCGCTCCTTCATCGCGGGCCTGCTGCGGCACGCGGCGGACATCTCCGCCGTCACCAACCAGTGGGTGAACTCCTACAAGCGCATCTGGGGCGGCGCGGAGCGCACCGCGGGCGCGGGCGGCGAGGCCCCCTCCTACATCTGCTGGGGCCACAACAACCGCTCGGCGCTGGTCCGCGTCCCCATGTACAAGCCCGGCAAGACGGGCTCGGCCCGCGTCGAGGTCCGCTCCCTCGACTCCGGCGCCAACCCGTACCTGGCCTACGCCCTGCTGCTCGCGGCCGGCCTCAAGGGCATCGAGGAGGGCTACGAGCTCCCGCCGGGCGCCGAGGACGACGTCTGGGCCCTCTCCGACGCGGAGCGCCGCGCGATGGGCATCGAGCCGCTTCCCCAGAACCTGGGCGAGGCCCTGACCCTCATGGAACGCAGCGACCTCGTCGCCGAGACCCTCGGCGAACACGTCTTCGACTTCTTCCTGCGCAACAAGCGGCAGGAGTGGGAGGAGTACCGCTCGGAGGTCACGGCGTTCGAGCTGCGGAAGAACCTTCCGGCGCTCTGAGCGAGCGGAACGTCCCAGGGGGCCGGCGGTCGCGGACCGCGGGCCCCCTTTTCAGCAGGCAGGAGTGTACGTTCGTACCTTCCACAGCGTACGATCGTACGCATGGCCGCCGACCACTTCGCCGACGACCCCCGAACCAACCTCGAGCGCATGCTCGCCGGTGATCTCTACATCGCCGACGATTCCGAGATCGCCCGGCGGCAGCAGCGGGCGATGCGGCTCGCCGCGCGGTACCTGGCCGCCTATACCGAGGACGCCGAATCGGCGCGCCCGATGCTGCACGAGCTGCTCGGTGCCGTGGGGGAGGGGGTCGACCTGCGGCCGCCGGTGTACGTCGACTACGGGAGCAACATCTCCGTCGGGGCCCGGACTTTCGTCAATTACAACCTGACCGCGCTGGACGTCGCCCGGATCACCATCGGCGAGGACTGCCAGATCGGGCCCAACGTACAGCTCCTCACGCCCACCCACCCCGTGGAGCCGGAGCCGCGCAGGGACAAGCTGGAGGCGGCGCGGCCGATCGTGATCGGGGACAACGTCTGGCTGGGGGGCGGGGTCATCGTGTGTCCGGGCGTGACCATCGGCGACAACGCCGTCGTCGGCGCGGGCGCGGTCGTCACCAAGGACGTTCCCGCCCACGTCGTCGCCGTCGGCAATCCCGCCCGGCCCGTCCGCAACGTCTGACCCGACGGAGACGACCCACATGGCCACCGGCCACGCTGATCCGCAGCGACGCGAGCGCATTCTCGCCGCCACGCTCGACCACATCGCCGACGAGGGCGTCGCCGGTGTCTCCCACCGCAGGATCGCCGCCCGGGCCGGGGTGCCGCTCGGCTCGATGACCTACCACTTCAGCGGGATCGACGAGCTGCTGAAGGAGGCCTTCACCCGGTTCGCCGACCAGATCGTGGCCGTCTTCGAGGGCCACCTTGGCCGTGCCGGGACACCCGAGCAGGTCCGGGAAGCCGTCACGGACCTCGTCCACGCCCTGTCCGAGGGGCCCAGGCGTGACCTCGTCCTCGCTCACGAGCTGTACACCCTGGCCGCCAGGCGGCCGGAGTACCGCGAGCTGACACAGGTCTGGATGCGCCGCAGCCGCCTGCTCCTCGAGCAGCACTTCGACCCGGTCACGGCACGTCAGCTGGACGCGCTCATCGAAGGGCTGACCCTGCACCGCTCCCTCGACGGCGAGCCGCACAGCCGTGAGCTGACGCGGCTGGCGGTGACCCGTCTGACGGCCGTGCCGTCCTGAGGCCCGCCTCCCTCACACCGACGCACTCTCCGAAGCCGTCGTCCACGCGAAACCGTCCGGGTCGGTGAACGGCCCGGCGTCGCTGCCGATGATCAGGCGGTGGGAGCCGGTGCCGTCGGGGGCGACTCCGGCGACCTTGGCGAGGCCCCGGCGCTTGTACAGGGCCAGCTTGACCGGGCCCGTGCCGGTCGCGAACTCGACGTACTTGTCGCCGAAGCTCTTCCCCACGGCCAGGCCGTGCTCGGCGTAGAACTGCTTGCTGGCCTTCACGTCCTCGACGCCGAGCAGCAGGACGAACTCGCCGACCTGCCGGGTTGCCGGGCCGGTGTTCTTCTTCGACGACGACGCGAGCTGCCAGATCGTCCCGTCGGGCGCCTGCACGACGCCCCCGTAGCCCCAGAGCGACTTCGCGGCGGGCTTCAGCGTCGTCGCGCCGGCCTGCACGGCCGCGTCGAGGAGGGCGTCCACATCGGCCGGCTGGGAGACCACGAGCGACAGGGTGAACCCGCGGAAGCCGGAGGTCGGTTCCTCCGACGCCCGCAGGCGCAGCCGGTCGCCCAGACCGAAGGCGGCGGAGTAGAAGCGGTCGGCGGCTGCGGGGTCGGCCACCTCGAGGGTGACGGATGCGAGGGAAGTCATGACAACGACGCTAAGCGCGCTCCACGAACCCCGCTTCTCGATTCCTGACCGGGTTGTTCAGGCCTGCTTCCGCTTCAGGTCCGACAGCAGCCGGTGCAGCGGCTCGGTGGCCCTGCGCCGGTACTCCTGCACCGCCCACCCGTTGCCGTCCGGGTCCTGGAAGTGCATGAACGTGGCGCCGTCGTCCGGGGAGTACTGGACGGGTTCCGAGACGTCGAGGCCGCGGGCGGTCAGCTCCGCGTGGGCCGCCTTGATGTCGGCGACGCACAGTTGCAGACCCTGGTAGGAACCGGGAGCAGGGGTGGGGCCGGGGGTCATCTGCCAGATCGACTCGCCCAGGGCGATCGAACAGCCGGAACCCGGAGGAGTCAGCTGGACGATCCGCATCCCGGGCATGACCTCCTGGTCGATGTCCACGTGAAAGCCGACCTTGTCCCGGTAGAAGTCCCGGGCACGGTCGACGTCGGACACGGGCAGCGGGATGACTTCGAGGGTGATGTCCATGGCGTGACTCCTTCGTCCGGCTTCACGAGAACCGATCACCTTGTCCGGCAGAAGCCGCTGACGCGGGCTGAAGCCGGCTGAACGGCTCCCCTCACCGAAGCCGAAAACGGTGCGCCGCGCCACCGAGTAGACGGCCGCACGGCCCGTGCCGCAGTGGAAATGGCCCTCCCGTACCTCCGGTGACCGGAAACCGTCGTACCGCGCCTCCCCGCCGCGGCCAGTCGCCGTAGCCACGCGCGTGCCCGTCCGCCTACCGGACTCACCGGCGCTCCCCGCGCCCCGGGCGGTTACGCTCAAAGCCGTACGACCTTGATCCGATGCATGTCCGAGGAACAGTGCGAGGGAGGCCCGGATGACGGCGGCGCCGGGGCGCAGGAGCAGTACCTTCACACGGCTGCTGCGGCACGGTTTCACCGACGCCTCCGCCGCCGAGCGGCTTCTGGACACTCCCGAGCTCGCACCGCTGCGCGACGACCCGGTCCTGCTGGAGGCGCTGGGCGGCACCGCCGACCCCGATCTCGCGCTGCTCGGGCTCGTCCGGCTCCTGGAGGCCCAGCAGAGCCCCGGCGCCCGCCGGGAACTGCTCGACACCCTGATCGCGGCCAAGCCCCTGCGCGACCGCCTCCTCGGTGTCCTCGGCGCCTCCACCGCACTCGCCGACCACCTCGCCCGGCACCCGGACGACTGGCAGGCGCTCGTCATGTACGAGGCCTACGACCTGCACCCCGGGGTGGAGGAGTTCGAGGCGGGCCTCGCGCAGGCCACCGACCCGGTCGCCCTGCGCGTCGCCTACCGGCGCTGCCTGCTGTCCATCGCCGCCCGGGACGTCTGCGGCACCACCGGCCTCGCCGAGTCCGCCGCCGAGCTCGCCGACCTCGCCACCGCCACCCTGCGCGCCGCCCTCAAGATCGCCGAGGCGGCCGCGCCCGAGGACGCCGCCCTGTGCCGGCTCGCGGTCATCGCGATGGGCAAGTGCGGCGGCCACGAACTCAACTACGTCTCCGACGTGGACGTCATCTTCGTCGGAGAGGCCACCGAGGGGACCGACGAGACCAAGGCCGTACGGGCCGCCACCCGGCTCGCCTCGCACCTGATGCGGATCTGCTCCGAGACGACGGTCGAGGGCTCCATCTGGCCCGTCGACGCCAACCTCCGCCCCGAGGGCCGCAACGGCCCGCTGGTGCGGACCCTCTCCAGCCACCTTGCCTACTACCAGCGCTGGGCCAAGACCTGGGAGTTCCAGGCGCTGCTCAAGGCCCGCCCGGTGGCCGGCGACCTCGACCTCGGCGCGGAGTACGTGGCCGCCGTCCAGCCCTTGGTGTGGAAGGCCGCCGAGCGCGAGAACTTCGTCCCCGACGTGCAGAAGATGCGCCGCCGGGTCGTGGAGAACATCCCCGTCGCCGAGGTCGACCGCCAGCTGAAGCTCGGCCCGGGCGGCCTCAGGGACGTCGAGTTCGCCGTGCAACTGCTCCAGCTGGTGCACGGCCGGGCCGACACCTCCCTGCGCAGCGGCACGACCCTGGACGCGCTGGGGGCCCTTGCCGCCGGCGGCTACGTAGGCCGGGCCGACGCGGCCCAGCTCGACGAGGCCTACCGCTTCCTGCGCTCCATGGAGCACCGCATCCAGCTGTTCCGGCTGCGGCGTACCCACCTCGTCCCCGAGGACGAGGCCGAGCTGCGCCGCATCGGCCGCTCCCTCGGTCTGCGGACGGACCCGGTCGCCGACCTGCACCGCGAGTGGCGGCGGCACGCGGGTGTCGTACGCCGGCTGCACGAGAAGCTCTTCTACCGGCCGCTGCTCGACGCGGTCGCCCAGCTCGCCACCGGCGAGGCCCGGCTCAGCACCGAGGCGGCCCGGGAGCGCATGGTCGCCCTCGGCTACGCCGACCCGGCCTCCGCGCTGCGCCACCTGGAGGCGCTGGCCTCCGGCGTCACCCGCAAGGCCGCCATCCAGCGCACCCTGCTGCCCGTGCTGCTCGGCTGGTTCGCCGACTCGGCCGACCCGGACGCGGGCCTGCTCAACTTCCGCAAGGTCTCCGACGCGCTCGGCAAGACGCCCTGGTACCTGCGGCTGCTGCGGGACGAGGGCGCCGCCGCGCAGAACCTCGCCCGCGTGCTGTCCGCCGGCCGGCTCGCGCCCGACCTGCTCATGCGCGCCCCGGAGGCGGTCGCCCTGCTCGGCGACGGGGACGGCGGCGGTCTGGATCCACGGCCGCGGGCCCACCTGGAGCAGGAGATATGCGCCGCCGTGAAACGCGCCGACGGCGCCGCCCAGGCGGTCACGGCCGCCCGCGGGGTGCGCCGCCGGGAGCTGTTCCGGACGGCCGCCGCCGACATCGTCGGCTCCTACGGCACCGAGGAACAGGCTGCCGAGGCCGACCAGGGCGCCCTGGTGGACCGGGTCGGCGGCGCGGTGTCGGACCAGACCGCCGCGACCCTCGCCGGCGCCCTCCGCGCGGTCGTGCGGGACGGCTGGGGCGACGACCTGCCCACCCGGTTCGCGGTCATCGGCATGGGCCGGTTCGGCGGCCACGAGCTGGGCTACGGCTCCGACGCGGATGTGCTGTTCGTGCACGAACCGCGCGACGGCGTCGACGAGCGGGAGGCCTCCCAGGCGGCGAACAAGGTCGTCTCCGAGATGCGCCGCCTGCTGCAGATCCCCAGCGCCGACCCGCCCCTGCTCATCGACGCCGACCTGCGCCCGGAGGGCAAGTCCGGGCCGCTGGTCCGCACCCTCACGTCGTACGCGGCCTACTACCGCCGGTGGGCCCTGACGTGGGAGTCGCACGCGCTGCTGCGGGCCGAGCCCGTCGCCGGCGACGAGGACCTGGGCCGCCGCTTCATCGAGCTGATCGACCCGCTGCGCTACCCGGCGGACGGGCTCGCCGACGAGGCGGTACGCGAGATCCGGCGGCTGAAGGCCCGCATGGAGTCCGAGCGGCTGCCGCGCGGCGCCGACCCCAAGCTGCACGCCAAACTGGGGCCGGGCGGCCTGTCCGACGTGGAGTGGACCGTGCAGCTCATGCAATTGCGGCACGGCTCGGCGGAGCCGGGCCTGCGCACCACCCGCACCCGAGAGGCCCTGGCCGCCGCCCGCGCCGCCGGGCTCATCACGGACGAGGACGCGGCGACCCTCGACGAGGCCTGGGTCCTCGCGACCCGCGTGCGCAACGCGGTGATGCTGGTCCGCGGCCGGGCCGGCGACACGTTCCCGACGGAGCCCCGGGACCTGGCCGCCGTGGGCAGGTATCTGGGCTACGGCCCCGGCCACGCGGGCGACATGCTGGACGCATACCGGAGAACGGCACGCCGGGCGCGCGGTGTGGTGGAGGAACTGTTCTACGGCATCGCCGAGCGCTAGTGCCGTGGCAGGCAAGGTTTGCCCGTTGAGGAGCGGCGTTTGGTGCGTGCTCTCGGCGTGGCGGCCGGAAGCCCTCGTACTGGACGTACTCGGGGTTTCGGCCGGTGCGGCGAGTGGGGGTGCCCCCTGCTCGAGCGGAGTCGAGAGCGTGGGGGAGCGTGCCGGGCGTCGTGACGGGGCGAACGTTGCCTGTCGCGGCACTAGGGCCTGCCGGACCACCCCTGGGACTTGTCCGGCGCCCCCCGGGACCTGTCCGGCACGCTACGTCCTGACGTCCCGGCCGCAGCTCTCCCGGCCGCAGCTCTCCCGGCCGCAGCCCAAGTGGCCGCGGCCCGGGAGGCGCGCGAGCCGGACGAGGCGCTCCCGCAGCTCCGCGTCGGCGGGCGCGCGGGCACCGTCCGCGGCAGCGCGTACGGCTGCCTCCCGTAGCAGAGCCGCGCGACCGCGAACCCGAAGGCCAGGCACAGCATGCCGCCGACCGCGTCCAGCCAGAAGTGGTTGGCCGTGGCGACGATGACCACCAGCGTCAGTGCCGGGTACAGCAGCCCCAGCACCCGCACCCAGGGGACCGTCGCCAGGGCGGCGATCGTCAGCCCGCACCACAGAGACCAGCCGATGTGCATCGACGGCATCGCGGCGTACTGGTTGGACATGTGCTTCAGGTCGCCGGACGCCATCGAACCCCAGGTCTGGTGGACCATGACCGTGTCGATGAAGTCGCCGCCGTTCATCAGCCGCGGGGGCGCCAGCGGATACAGGTAGTAACCGACCAGGGCGACGGCCGTGGTCGCGAACAGCACCAGGCGGGTCGCCGCGTAACGGCCGGCATGGCGACGGTACAGCCACACCAGGACACCCAGCGTGACGATGAAGTGCAGCGTCGCGTAGTAGTAGTTCATCCCGATGATCAGCCAATGAACCGAGTTCACGGAGTGGTTGACCGACTCCTCGACGGCGATGCCCAGATGGTGCTCGACCCGCCAGATCCAGTCGGCGTTGCGCAGCGCCTCGCTCTTCTGCTCGGGCACGGCGTTGCGGATGAGCGAGTACGTCCAGTAACTCACCGCGATCAGCAGGATCTCGAACCAGAAGCGGGGCCGGCGCGGGGTGCGCAGCCGGCGCAGCGGACCTCGGCCCGAATCGGCCGCAACGGTATCCGGGAGGGCCGCTTCCAGGCCCTCCGGCTTCGTTACGGTCGTTTCACCCATAGGCGCAAAGTCTGCCAGATAAGGACTACCCCACCGATCATCCCGCGGTCCCGCACGAGCCGCATGTTCTCTGGCGAAATCAGGCCGAAGTTCTCAGGAGCGACCGCGTTCCCCCGGGGCCGACGCGGTCGAACCGCGCACCACCAGCTCCGGCATGAACACGAACTCGCTGTGCGGCGCGGGCGTCCCGCCGATCTCCTCCAGCAGCGTGCGCACGGCCGCCTGCCCCATCGCCGGGACCGGCTTGCGGATCGTGGTCAGCGGCGGGTCGGTGAAGGCGATCAGCGGGGAGTCGTCGAAGCCGACCACGGAGATGTCCTTCGGCACGTCCAGACCGAGCTGCCGGGCCGCCCGGATCGCACCCAGAGCCATCATGTCGCTGGCGCACACCACGGCCGTGCAGTTCCGTTCGATCAACGCCACGGCCGCCGCCTGACCACCCTCAAGGGTGTACAGGGAGTGCTGCACCAGCTCCGACTCGACGGTCGTGGCGTCGAGGCCCAACCGGTCCTGCACCGCGCGTACGAACCCCTCGATCTTGCGCTGCACCGGCACGAACCGCTTGGGGCCGAGGGCCAGACCGATCCGGGTGTGCCCCAGGGACGCGAGGTGCGTGACCGCCAGGCTCATCGCCGCGCGGTCGTCGGGGGAGATGAACGGCGCCTGCACCTTCGGTGAGAAACCGTCGACCAGCACGTAGGGCACGCCCTGGGCGCGCAGCCGGTCGTAGCGCTGCATGTCGGCGGTGGTGTCCGCGTGCAGTCCGGAGACGTAGATGATGCCGGCGACTCCGCGGTCCACGAGCATCTCCGTGAGCTCGTCCTCGGTCGAGCCGCCCGGGGTCTGGGTGGCCAGCACGGGCGTGTAGCCCTGCCGCGTCAGCGCCTGGCCGATGACCTGCGCCAGGGCCGGGAAGATCGGGTTCTCCAGCTCCGGGGTGATCAGCCCGACCAGCCCCTCGCTGCGCTGGCGCAGGCGCACCGGGCGTTCGTAGCCCAGTACGTCGAGAGCGGCC
>NZ_JBEXSH010000122.1:0-1912 GCF_040613555.1 Streptomyces sp. NPDC006265 | reverse complement strand
AGAGCGGCCAGCACGGACTGGCGGGTGGTGGCGGCGACGCCCGGCTTCCCGTTGAGAACGCGGCTGACGGTCGCTTCGCTCACCCCCGCCTGCAGAGCGATGTCGGCAAGCCGTGTGGTCACAGCACTGGACTGTAGCGGCCGGGGTTCTCCTTGCACACCGACGGGACGCCTGATGCGCGCCGTCGCACGGCCCGCTGCGGGTGGCTTGGTCATCGGGGTCCCTCGAAAGTCGTGGTCGGCGTCCGATCCGCAACGGATGATTCCCCCGGCGGACGCGGATGGCAAGTGCTTGCAGAGTCTTGCACAGCTGTCCGACTCCCCGCCGAACAGCTGGAAATACGGGCTGCGGAGCGGTGGGCAGGGGCTGGGGAGAGGTCGCGGCGGGATAACCATCCCGACCCCTTGCAACTTTTTGCTGCAAGGTCTTTCGCAAGTCCTTCCAGCGCGGCTAATCTCACCGACGCCCGGCCGCCAACGGCGCAGTCGGCAGCACATCGGGCTTTCACCCTCAAGGAGAACTCATGCGGCGTGGCATAGCGGCCACCGCGCTGGTGGCGTCCCTCGCCCTGGCGGCGACGGCCTGCGGCGGTAGCGACAGTGGCGACGAGGCCGACGGCCCGGTCACCATCACCTGGTGGGACACCTCCAACGCCACCAACGAGGCGCCGGCGTACCAGGCCCTGGTGAAGCAGTTCGAGGCTGCCAACAAGGACATCAAGGTCAAGTACGTCAACGTCCCCTTCGATCAGGCGCAGAACAAGTTCGACACCGCCGCCGGTTCCAAGGGCGCCCCGGACGTGCTGCGTTCCGAGGTCGGCTGGACCCCCGCCTTCGCCAAGAAGGGCTTCTTCGCGCCGCTGGACGGCACCGAGGCCCTCAAGGACCAGGACAAGTTCCAGCCCAGCCTGATCGAGCAGGCCACGTACGAGGGCAAGACGTACGGCGTCCCGTTCACCACGGACACCCTCGCCCTCGTCTACAACAAGGCCCTGTTCGAGAAGGCCGGCGTCGAGGCCCCCAAGACCTGGGACGACCTGAAGAAGGCCGCCGCCACGATCAAGGGCAAGACCGGCGTCGACGGCTACTGGGGCTCCACCCAGGCCTACTACGCCCAGTCCTTCCTCTACGGCGAGGGCACCGACACCGTCGACGCCGACGCCAAGAAGATCACCGTCGCCTCGCCCGAGGCCAAGAAGGCCTACGGCACCTGGCAGGGTCTCTTCTCCGGCAAGGGCCTGCACAAGGCCGACACCACCGCCGACGCCTACGCCCACATCCAGGAGGCGTTCGTCAGCGGCAAGGTCGCCTCGATCGTCCAGGGCCCGTGGGAGATCACGAACTTCTACAAGGGCTCGGCCTTCAAGGACAAGAACAACCTCGGCATCGCCACCGTCCCGGCCGGCTCGTCCGGCAAGGCGGGCGCCCCGACCGGCGGCCACAACCTGTCCGTCTACGCCGGCTCCGACGAGGCCCACCAGAAGGCCTCGATGAAGTTCGTGAACTTCATGACCTCGGCGAAGGCCCAGGAGACCATCGCGCTGAAGAACTCCACGCTCCCCACGCGCGACGACGCCTACACCGACAAGGTCAAGGCCGACCCCGGCATCGCCGGCTACCAGGGCGTGCTCTCCAGCGCCCAGCCGCGCCCGGCGCTGCCCGAGTACAGCTCCCTGTGGGGTCCGCTCGACGACGAGCTGATCAAGATCGCCGGTGGCAAGGAGTCCCTGGACAAGGGCCTCGGCAACGCCGAGACCGCCATCGCCAAGCTGGTGCCCGACTTCTCCAAGTGACCGCCGGGTGGCCGCCGGATCCCCCTGTCATGAGGGGGGGGGGTGGGGAGGGCCCCCGCCCCCGCCGGCGCCGGGGACCCGGGCGCGCTCCGGGAACACCCTTAAACACCCGAAGGTTTA
>NZ_JBEXSH010000121.1:0-14939 GCF_040613555.1 Streptomyces sp. NPDC006265 | reverse complement strand
GACGCCTGGCGTTACCTCGTGGAGGTCCAGGACGCGGGGAAGCCCGCGGACGTCACCGGTTACCGGTGAGGCGAGCGGGCTCCGGCGGGCCTCACAGGCCCCTCTCGACGAAGCGGTCCAGGAGGGCGTCCAGCCCCGCCGCCAGGCCTTCCGGCCCGCCCCGCTCGGCGAGGGCGGGTGCGGTCGCACGGAGTCTCGGGAGCTCCTCCGACGGCATGCGGTACAGACCGAGCCGGAACGCGGGGTCCGGCTCTCTGGGGTTGTCCACCACGGCCCGCAGCTCCACGGACACGTACCCGAGGACCCAGGCGGTGAAGGCGCGCAGGACCGGGGCGGAACGGGTCTCGTCGAAACCGGCGTCCCAGAGGACGCCGAGCACGCGTTCGTGATCCCTGAGGACCGCCGGCGCCCTGCGCGTCAGCGGTACCTCGGTGAAGCGGGTGAAGATCAGCGGCGCCCCCTCCGGGTGGTCGAGGCAGACCTGGTAGGTGATCCGGGCGATGCGGTGCAGTTCGGCCCGCCACTCGGGGCTCCCGGCGGCGGCCGTCTCCGGGGCGGGGGCCCGGGCGAGCCGGTCCTCCAGCTGCAGGAACAGGGCCTCCACCACGCCGTCCAGGAGCGCGGTCTTGCCCGGCGCGTAGCGGTACAGGGACATGGCCTCCACACCGAGCTCGGCACCGAGTCGACGCATGGTCAGTGCCGCGAGGCCTTCGCGATCGACCAGGTCCAGAGCCGCGGCGAGGACCCGCTCGCGACTGAGCCTGCCGTGGCGTCCGTCCTCGTCGGCGCCCGGCCCCGCGCCGTTCACCATCACCTGCCTCCTCCGTGGAGATGCCTCTCGCCGTCATGGCCTTTCGAGTTCGCCCCACACGACGAACCGGTGGACGTACGTGCCGTCCCAGCCGCGGTCCGTACACGTGATGAGGGTGATCCTGGCCTTGTCGGGCCGAGCCCCCGGCTTGCCGGGGACAGGAAGGAGGACACCGACGTCGGAGGGCTCCACGACCTTGCTGTGGGTGACCCGGTAGCTGTAGGTGGTCCGCTTCCACTCGACGTCGATCGTGTCGCCCTTCCTCAGCTCCGGGAGCTTGTTGAAGGGCCGCCCCCACCCCGTCCGGTGACCCGCGACCGCGAAATTGCCCGGCTCGCCCGGCAGCGCCGTCTCCGGGAAGTGCCCGGGGCCCTTCGCGAGAGCCGCCTGCGACACGCCCTCGACGATCACCGGGGCGAATTCCCGGCCGAAGCGGGGAACGCGCAGCACGGCGAAGGCGTCTCCGGCGCGCGGATCGGGTTTCTCCTGCCGCGCCTTCTGCGGTGGTGCGGCCGACTGCCGAAGCTCATGGCGCAGCGTCTGCTGCGTGTGTGCGTAGGCGTCGTCCGCCTGCCGGTCCTGGAAGATCCTCAGACCGCCCAAGGTCAGGCCGGTGAGAATCAGGCCGACGCTCAGCAGGCGGATCACCTTTCGCATTCCTGACCTCCTTCAGTGCGGTGGGGCCACTTCCGTGGCCCCGCCTCGGCGACCTTGTCAGGCGTCGTCCTCGATCTTGCGCGGGATCAGCCGCAGTGCGGCGCATCCCGCCGAGACCAGAACGAAGACGACGATCCAGAACCAGACACTTCCCGGGCCCCCGGTGACCGGCAGCAGCCCTGCCCCGGTGGTTCCACCGGCCGTGGTGCCGGCACCTACATAGTTCGCCATGATTCTTTCCCTTCTCCGCGCGAATTTCCTTGGGTGAGTTGTCGTGTGCGTCTGCGGGCGAGTCGTTCGGGTGTCACCAAGTGCGGTCCCTTCGCAGGGCCGTGTCCGCGAGCGCGCGGAGGTGGACGGCCTGGAGGAACAGGTCGTAGACCCACTCCGGCAGGACCAGCAACGAGGCGACCGACACACGCCAGCCGCGCGTTTTCACGGTGACCGCCCGCTCGATGGCGTAGAACGCCGTGAAGGCGATCCAGAACGGAGCGATGCGCATCCCCGAGCCGACGGCGAGGAAGTAGATGACGGACGCTATGTAGGCCGTCGACACGGACACTCCGAGGAAAGCCACGAGCTGTCGGGCCCAGCCTTCCGTCGTGTAACGGGTGAGGCCGTAGTCGATCAGGTTCTCCAGCGCGCCGCGCTTCCAGCGGAGCCGCTGCTTGGCAAGCGCCCGCCAGGTCTCCATGACTTCCGTGGTCATGGTGGCCGGTGTCGGGGCGACGATCCGATGGCCGAGATGTTTGAGGGCGAGCGTGAGTTCGTTGTCCTCGGTCAGCGCCTTCGTGTCGTAGACACCGTCGGCCGCGGGAAGCCGGCCCGATGACCGCGCCTTGAGGACGTCTTTCAGGGCTCCGGCCCGGAAAAGGCACGCGGTGCCGGTCAAGCACAGCACCTTGCCCCTTTTCCGCGCGGTGTCCCGCGCGTACCGGGCGAATTCGTTGCGCTGGAACGCCCCGCACAGCCTGCCGCCGGAGCGACCGCGGAAATTGCCGCCCACCGCGCCGAACCCCTGGCCCATCTTCCTGAGGGTCACCTCGATGAAGTGGGGATCCAGATAGGTGTCGGCGTCCTGGACGAGGAGCGCGTCCTGATCGGAGAGGTACGGCAGCAGTCTGCCCAGTGCCCCGTTCAGGTTGCCGGCCTTCTTGTGCCGGTTGCCGACCGAATGCCAGACCTCGGCCCCGGCCGCGTGGGCGATCCGCTCCAGCTCCGCGGTGCGGCCGATGTCCTGGTGCGGATCGAGCGTCACGACGACCCGGTCCGCGGGCCGCGTCTGCCCCAGCAGGGCCTCCAGCACGTGGGGGAGTGAGTCCACTTCCCTGTAGGCGGGCACGAGCACGATCACCCGAGGCGACTCCAGCGCCGCCACGGCCGCCGGGTCACACCTCGGACGGAGATCCGGTGCTGTCGGTGAGGGCGTCTCGATCATCACGTGCTCCGTGCGGCTGGAAGAACTGCTACGTCATGTCTGTAACCTTACGTTGTAAACGTATATGCGCAACTTACGGCATAGGTTTCGCCTGTCCACCGCTTCGTGCGGTCCCGGGCCGTTCCATGAGGAATGTCACTGTTCCGTCCCGGCGCGGCCTCCTGCACAACCGGAACCGGTCCCCGCCCGTCTAGCTGGCAGACACCGAAGAACCGCTTTCGTGAAAGGGCAGGACCAGCCATGGGGGACGTACGCAGACGGAGCGCCGTCGCACTGGGGATCACCGCTCTGGTGGCACCGCTCACGCTCGCACTCGGAGCCGCACCGGCCCAGGCCGCGAGCTGCACCACACAGGCAGGCCCGTACCAGAAGAAGGTGGAGAAGTTCCTCGGCCGTCCGGTCGACGGCAAGCAGTCCGCCGCCGACTGCAAGGCCATCCGCGCCTTCCAGACCAAGCACGGCATCTCCCCGAACATCGGCTACGCCGGCTCCGTCACCTGGGGCGTGATGGACCTGATGCAGAAGCAGAAGGCCGTCGGGAAGATCCCCAACAAGGACGGCAAGTGCCCGGTGAACAAGGGCCGGATCGCCTGTGTGAACCTGACGCTCCAGCTCAGCTGGATCCAGGACGGCAAGAAGCTCGTCTACGGCCCCGTGCCGGTCCGCACCGGCCGCGACGGGTACGAGACCCGCACCGGCCTGAAGAAGATCTACTGGCGCAACATCGACCACGTGTCGTCCATCTACCACGTGCCCATGCCCTACGCGCAGTTCTTCGACGGCGGCCAGGCCTTCCACTCGGTCGGCGTCAGCATGTGGAACCCGCCGGGCTCGCACGGCTGCACCAACATGACGAAGACCGACGCCAAGAAGTACTGGTCGCTGCTGAAGAAGGGCGACGACGTCTTCGTCTACGGCCGCAAGCCGGGCACCTGATCCCAGGCACCCGGCTCGCTTGCGGCGTCTCCTACTGGGGCGCGGCCCCGAAGTCCGGGATCTCCAGCCTGACCCCGCCCTGCCGCGCCGACTCGTGCGCGATGATGCCCGGCAGGGTGTAGCGGGCGGCCACCCACGCGTTCACCGACGGCAGCGTGCGGGCGTTGACGGCGGTCACGAAGTCGTCCACCAGGAAGTGGTGGCTGCCCTCGTGGCCGTTGTGGAGGTGGTCGAACTCCCTCGGCAGCCGCGCGCGGTCGTGCACGGGCGCCGACCCGGAGGTGAAGGCGGCCCGCAGCTCCGGCGCGATGTGCTGGAGCGACGGGTCGTCGGGCGCCATGGTGGGCTTGGGCTCCAGCAGTTCGCTGATGTCCTGCACCCCCTTCTTGTCCTGCCACAGGGCGACCGTGGCGAGCTGTTCCATGCTCGCCTCGGTGCCGAAGAAGCGGAAGCGCGACTCCCGTATGTGCGAGGGGTAGCCGACCCGCCGGAACTCGTTCGTACGGAACGAGCCGCCGCCCGCCACCTCGTACAGCGCGGTGGCGTTGGAGACGTCGTTGCCGAACTGGCTGACGTCCTTGTCGAAGACGCCGTCGCCCCGGTCGTCGACGACGCCGATCGCCGACACGCTCACCGCGTGCGTCTTCCAAGCGCCCAGCACCCCGCCGACCGCGTGCGTCGGGTACAGCAGGGGGGGATAGCTGGCGGTCGCCTTCCAGTTCTCGCCGCCGCTGTACTGGTAGGCCTCGTAGAACCCCAGGTCCATGTCGTGGACGTAGTCGCCCTCGGCGTAGAAGAGCCGTCCGAAGGCGCCCTCGGCGATCTGGTTGCGGGCGTGGACCGTGGCCGGGTTGTACTCGCTGGTCTCGCCCATCATGTAGGTCAGCCCGGTGGCCCTGACCGCGTCGATGATCGCCGCGATCTCCTCCGTGCTGATGGCCATGGGGACGGCGGAGTACACGTGTTTGCCGGCGTTCAGTCCCTGGAGCACCAGCGGTCCGTGCGTCCAGCGCTGGGTGAAGATCGCGACGGCGTCGACGTCCTCCGACTCGAGCATGGCCTGGTACGACGGGAAGGTGCCCGCCAGCCCCTGGGTGGCGGCGAGTTGCGCGGCCCGCTCGGGCAGCAGGTCGGTGACGTAGACGTCGCCGACGCCGGGGTGGGCCTGGAACAGGGTGGCGAACTGGCCCGAGAACTGTCCGGCGCCGACGATGCCGATGGAGAACGTCATGTAAGGCGTGCCCTTCACTGGTGGGGGATCACTGCGAGAGGATCAGGTTGATCTGTTCATTGGTCTGGTCGAGGCTGCTCGCGGGCTTGCCGTTGCCGTAGATGTCCTCCATCGCGGGTGCCATCAAGGCGGTCATGTCCGCCGAGTAGCGGGCGATCGGATAGGAGAAGGTCCAAAAGCGCTTCTTGTCGGCCACGGGCTCGGTGAACGCCGAGACGTCGATGCCCTTCTTCCGGTACGCGGCGACGGCCGCCTCGGTCCCGGCCGGGGTGGCGGGGAAGACGACCCCGGACGTGCCGACGACGGTCTGGCAGCGGTCCGAGGCCAGATAGGCCACCCACTTGCGGGCGCCCGCCTTGTTCTTGGAGGCCTTGGTGATGGAGTCGGCGAGGCCGTTCATCATCGTGGCGCGCCTGCCGGTCGGGCCGGCCGGCGTCAGGGCGGTCTTGATGTCCTTGCCCTTGAAGCCCGCGTAGGTGGAGATCATCCAGGCCCCGTCGAACGCGGTGGCCGCTTTGCCCGCGGCGACCTGGGTGTTCGCCTGGTTGGACTGGACGTTGTAGTCGGACAGCGGCGGCATGTAGCCCTTCTTCGCCAGCCCGAAGTACCACTGGACGACGGACTGGAAGATCTTGCTGTCGTACTGGTACTTCGTGCCCCAGCGCGGCTTGTCGAGGTAGCTCCAGCCGGCTGAGGCGGCGAAGGTGCTCCACTGGGTCTGGCCGTCGCCGAACCCGCCGCCGCCCGAGGCCATGCCGTAGACCTTGACGTTGTTCTTGTCGAAGCCCGCCTCGTCGCCCCGCTTGCCGTTCTTGTCGACGGTGAGGTGGGCGACGGCCTTCTCGAAGGTGCCGCCGTCCTTCGGGTTCCAGGAGAGGTCGTTCAGCTGCTCCGCGGTGAGGCCGGCGTCCTCGGTCAGCTTCTGGTTGTAGAACAGCGCGACGGTGTCCCAGTCCTTCGGAGCGCCGTAGCGGTGGCCGTCCTGGCCGACCCAGTTGGCGGCGAGGCCCGGCTGGTAGTCGGAGTCCTCGATGCCGAGGTCGTCGAGCGGCTCGAGGACCTTCAGATCGGCGAACTGGCCGAAGTTCTGGATGTGGTCGGTGAACACGTCCGGCTGGGTGCCGGCGATGAACCCGGCGGTGAGCTTGGTCCAGTAGTCGCTCCAGCCCAACTGCGTGATCTTCACCTTCAGACCGGGGTTCTCCTTCTCGAAGCCCTTGGCGCACGCCTGGTAGGAGGGCAACTGGTTGGCGTCCCACAGCCAGTACGTGACCGTATGGGCCAAGGAGCCGGCGCCTCCCTGCGCGCACCCGCTGACCAGGGACAGCGCCAGCGCTCCGGTTGCCGCGACGAGCGGACGAAGTCGAATTCGCATCACAGTCCCCTTACTTGATCCCGGTGAAGCCGATGGAGCTGACGATCCGACGGGCGAAGCAGGCGAACAGCACCAGCATCGGCAGCGCGGCGATCAGCGTCGCGGCCATGAGCCCGGACCAGTCGACGCCGGTTGCCGGGGTCTGCGCCCGGAAGACCGCCAGCGCCACGGTCAGCACCCGCGAGCTGTCGCTGTAGGAGACCATCAGCGGCCAGAAGTAGTCGTTCCAGGAGGTGATGTACGTCAGCACACCCAGCGTGATGATCGGCGTGGACGCCATCGGCAGCACCACCCGGAAGAAGATCTTGACCTTCCCGGCACCGTCGAGCAGCGCGGCCTCCTCGACCTCCTTGGGGATGTTCATGAAGAACTGCCGCAGGAAGAACACCGCGAACGGCGTCATGAACATGGTGGGCAGTGCGATGCCCAGGAGCGTGTCGATCAGGTGCAGTTGCTTGATGAGCACGAAGTTCGGCAGCAGGGTGAAGATGGCCGGCACCATCATCCCGGCCAGGAACAGCCCGAACACCTTGTCCCGGCCCCGCCAGCGCAGCCGCGAGAAGGCGTAGGCGGCCATCGCGGAGAAGAAGATCTGGCAGCCGGTGATCAGGGTCGAGACCAGCACCGAGTTGAGCAGGTAGCGCCAGAAGTCCAGTCCGCCGCCCGCGCCGCCCTGCGCGACGGCCTCCTCGGTCGACTGCAGTCCCAGGGCGCGTTCGAAGCCGCTGGTGGTCAGGTCGACCGGCAGGGGGTTGGTCGGGTCGGCGCTCAGGCCCGCGTTGGTGGACAGCGCGGTGCGCAGGATCCAGTAGAACGGCAGCAGGGTGATGAGGACGATCAGTCCCATCACGGTCCAGGCGGCGGCCCGCCCGAAGGGGAACCTGCGCCGGACCGGCCGCAGAGTGGTCGGCGGTGTTGTCGTCACGGTAGCCATGGCGGTGTCTCCCTTCTCAGCCGAGGTCGGTCCGGCCGGCCCGGGTGAGCCGGTACTGGAGGACGGTGATCGCGCTCAGCACGACCAGCAGGGCGACGGACATGGCCGAGGCGTAGCCGAACTGGAAGCGGCCGAACGCCGAGCCGTAGATGTAGTACTGCAGGACGTTGGTCGCGTTCGCCGGGCCGCCGGCGGTGGTCACGGCGACGGTGTCGAAGACCTGGAACGACCCGATCACCGTCATGATCAGTACGACCGCGAGCACCGGCCGCAGCAGCGGCATGGTGATCCGCCAGAACATCCGCCACTCGCTCGCGCCGTCCACCCGGGCCGCCTCGTACATGTCGCCCGGGACGGCCTGGAGGCCGGCGAACAGCAGCAGGGCGGTGTACCCCACGTGCCGCCACACGTTGATGAGCGCGATCGTCGGGATCGCCCAGGTCTCGTCGGCGAGAAACGGGATGCGGTCCACACCGAGGCCGCTGATGATCTCGTTACCGATGCCGAGCTGGGTGTCGAGGATCCACAGCCAGACCAGGCCGGCGACGACGTTCGACATCAGATACGGCGTCAGTACGAGCCCGCGGAGCATCGCCGACTGCGTCAGCCGCTGGAGCAGGACGGCGATGGCGAGCGCCGCGACCGTCTGGACGCCGATGTTGATGAAGACGTACTCGACGGTGACCCACAGGGAGTCCCAGAAGATGGGGTCGTTGACCATGCGGACGTAGTTGTCCAGGCCGACCCACTCCGCCGGCGTCAGCAGGTTGAAGCGGGTGAAGCTCAGGTAGATGCCCCGGAGCGTCGGCCACAGCAGGAAGACCAGGAAACCGAGCAGGGCCGGGGCGATGAAGAGCGCGGCCAGCCGGCCGTCCCCCCGGTCCTCGCCGGACACCCCCTGTCGTGTCCCGGTCCTGCTTGGGGCCTCCGCCGCGCCGCCCGTGGGCAGACGTGAAGGAGGACTGCTGGAGGCGATGGTCATCGGGAGACTCCCTCGCTGCGGCGGCTCGTCCTCTGGCGGGACTTACTTTTGGTGCGAAACAATTGCTACGTCAAGAGGCGGGCAAACATCTTTTCCCAAGAACCTTCATCGGCCTAGAGTGGTCATGTTGGTTTCAGTGCGAAAAAAATGGGTGAGGGGAGTCGGACCTCCATGACCGACGGCACCGCCGGCTGGCTGCCGCTGAGCGCGGGCGAGCGCTCCGTGGCGATCGAAGTGCTCGTCCACGGCCCGCTGTCGCGCACGGAACTCGCCCGCAGGCTGGGCCTGTCGGCCGGCAGTCTCACCCGGCTGACCAAGCCCCTGATCGAGTCGGGCCTGCTCGTCGAGGTGCCCGAGGCGGGGGCGCCCGCGGAGACGCGCCAGGGCCGCCCCTCCCAGCCGCTGGACGTCGTCGCCGACTCGGACTTCTTCCTCGGCTTCAAGATCACCGAGGACACGGTCTACGGCGTCGTCACCACCCTCCGCAGCCATATCGTCGCCCGCCACGACCACCCGCTCACCACCCACGACCCCGCCGAAGTCGCCGACGTCCTGGCCGAGATGACCGCCGAACTGGCCACGGACCACCCCCGCCTCGCCGGTATCGGCATCGGGGTCGGCGGGTTCGTCCAGGATCGCGCCGTGGTCGGCGAGTCCCCCTTCCTGCTGTGGCGGGACGTCCCACTGGCCGACCTGGTCGAGGAGCGCACCGGGCTGCCGGTGGTCGTCGAGAACGACGTCGCCGCCCTGGTCGAGGCCGAGACCTGGTTCGGCGCCGGACGCGGCCTCGACCGCTTCGTCGTCCTCACCATCGGCGCCGGCCTCGGCTACGGGCTCGTCCTGGGCGGCAGGCGGGTGCCCTTCGCGGAGGAGGACCGCGGTTTCGGCAGGCACTGGATCGTCGACTCCAACGGGCCGCTCACCCCCGACGGCAGGCGCGGCAGCGCCGTCTCGCTGCTGACCATCCCCAGCATCCGCTACCAGATCCGGGCCGCCACCGGCGGTGACCGCACCTACGAGGAGATCCTCTCCCTGGCCGCCGCGGGGGACCCGATGTCCGCCCGGGTCGTCGACGAGGCCGCACGTGCCCTGGGCACGCTCGTCGCGCAGATCTCCAACTTCGTGATGCCGCAGAAGATCCTGCTCGCGGGGGAGGGGGTCGGGCTGATGGACGTGGCCGGGAAGACGGTCGAGGAGACCGTGCGTGACCTCCGGCACCCGCTGGCCGCTCCGGTCGACCTGGAGACGAAGGTGTCCGATTTCCACGACTGGGCCCGTGGCGCGGCCGTGCTGGCCATCAAGGTTCTGGTGCTGGGATCGGCCGAAGCGTGAACGGCGGCGAATGTCCGGGTGGCGAAAGGTACTCGCAGGTGGCTGATGTGAACAGCCTCACGTTTACCAGGAGATGGACGTGATCAGCAACACTGTCCGAAATGATCGTTTAGGTCGTGATTACTCACACTGCCTTCACGTGCGGCGACGTATGCTTCACAGCATGTCCACCACTGTTGAATCATCATCCGAGCGATCGGCTGACGAGGTCAACGAGGAGATCCGCGCGCTGTGGCGCCGGTCGGGCGGGACACTGAGCGTCGAGCAGCGTGAGGTATACCAGCGGCTCGTCCTGGAGTGGGCCGCCGCGGCCCCGCAACCGGCGCCCGCGGCCTGACCTTCGTCCCGACCCGCCGACACATCGGACCCTCGTCGAAGGGCACCCCTGATCAATGGGTGCCCTTCTCGCACTTTCCTCGGCCGTCGTCTACGGCATCGTTGACTTCACCGGCGGTCTGCTGTCCCGGCGCGCACATCACACCGCCGTCACCTTCCTCGGCCAGCTGGGCGGGCTGCTGCTCGCCTGTGCCGCCGCGCTGCTGCTGCCCGCCGACGCCGTCCACTCGGCCGACCTGCTGTGGGGCGCGCTGTCCGGCGTCGGCAGCGGCACCGCCATGTGGTTCCTCAACCGAGGGCTGAGCCGGGGCGACATGAGTGTCGTCGTGCCCGTGAGTGCGGTCACCGGGGTCGCGCTGTCGGTGTTGTGCGGGGTCCTCGTCCTCGGCGACCGTCCGGGCGCCGTCGCCTGGCTGGGCATCGCCGTCACGGTGCCCGCGCTGTGGTTCGTCGCCGGTGGCCGGAGCGGGGCGGGGAAGGGAACCGGGGACGGACTGATCGCCAGCCTGGGCGTCGCGGTGCAGTACCTCGCCCTCGGCCAGGCCGGACCCGGCAGCGGCCTGTGGCCCGTCGCCGCGGGCCGGGTCGCCGCCGTCCTCGTCCTCCTGCCCGACGCCGCGCGTCACGCCCGCCGGCTGAAGCTGCAGCCGGTCCGTTGCGCCCAGGCCGTCCTCATCGGGGCCGGAGCAGCCCTCGGCCTCGTGCTGTATCTGCTCGCCGCCCAGCGGCAGTTGCTCGCCGTCGCCGTGGTCCTGGCCTCCCTCTACCCGGCCCTTCCCGTGGTGCTCGGCCTCGCCCTGCTGCACGAGCGGATCAGCTGCCGTCAGGCGGTGGGACTGCTGGGGGCGGGCATCGCGACCGTGCTGCTCACGCTGGGCTGACGGGCACGCCACACGCCCGCCCGCCACCGGCGCCGTCATCCCCAAGTGGCCGAGTAGTGCTGCCGGTACGCCTTGCGGTCCTGCTCCGCTCGGATCCACCGGGTCGCCACCAGCGCGACGAGGCTGCCCCCGATGACGAGCATGCCAGGACCGACGTTGCGCGGGTCGGTGAGGCGGCTCAGCAGCGTCGACACGTCCGTGCCCGTGATCGGCGCCGACGAACCCGGCGAGGCCGCGCCCTGCGACGCCGACGGCGCGGGAGCGGCACCCGTGCCGCCGGACGGCTTCGCCACGATCAGCTTGACCCCGAGCTCGGTCAGCGCCTTCGTCACCGGCTGGAAGAACGTCGTACCACCCGCCGTGCAGTCCCCGCTGCCGCCCGACGTCACGCCGAGCGCGACACCGTCGGCGAACATCGGGCCTCCGCTGTCGCCAGGTTCGGCGCACACGTTCGTCTCGATGAGGCCGGTGACCGTGCCCTCCGGGTAGTTGACCGTCGCGTTGAGCGCGGTCACCTCCCCCTCGCGCAGCCCGCTGGTGCTGCCGCTGCGGAAGATCTTCTGCCCGACCTCCGCGTCGGCGACGCCCGTGATCCGCACACCCTTGCCGTCGCCGACCACGACGACGTCCGCGCCCTTGCCCGCACGGCCGCCGTCGTACTTCACCAGGGAGTAGTCGTCGCCGGGAAAGCTCCCCTTGAGTGACGTGCCGACCTGGTCCCGGCCACGGTCGTCGGCGAACCAGACGGAACCGTCGGGCCCGCAGTGCCCGGCCGTGAGGATGAAGTCGCTCTTCCCGTCGGTCACGTTGAACCCCGCCGAACAGCGCCCGGCGGTCGACAGGATGGGCTGCGCGCCGTTGACCCGCGTCGTGAACGTGCCCTCGGAGCGCTCCATGCGCACGAACGATCCGATGCCCTCGGCGACCTCCGTCATCCGGGACCAGTCGGAGGAGGAGACGGTGCTGTCGCCACGCACCACCACCTGGTTGCTCTTGTAGTCCAGGGCCCACGACGTTCCGGAGACCCGGGGCGCCGAACGCAGCGTCGCCGCCGCGGACTTGAGGTCGCTCATGCTGTGTTCGACCATCTTGGCCTGCGCGCCGGCCCGTTTCACCTCGGCTGCCGCCTTGTCGTCGGTGACCGCGACGACCGGCCGCCCGGCCTTGTCGACCCAGCTGCCGGCGGTGCGGGAGTTCCCCAGCCGGGACACCAGGTCGGTGCCCTCACCGGTCGCCGGCGGCGCGGTGAACGGGACGCCGATGGACGGGGTCGCGGGCTCGCTCGCCACGGCGTTGGTGACCATCGCTCCTCCGAGGAGGAGTCCGCCGACGGCCGCCAGCCGTGTCACTCGCCGGACGACCCGTCGTCGTGCGTGCCTCATGCATGGCTCCCGAACCCGAACATCACGGTGTGAACACCGCGGGGCCCTCCTTGAGTTGAGTGCCCTTCATCCATACGGGCCGGAGCCGTACCGCGTTCAGCGCACCGGTGATCTCTTCGGTCTCACCCGGCGACCGGGGCCGCGAGCAGGGCCCCGCTGCGCGCGTCGCCCCACACCGAGCCGGGGTCGACATAGGGCCGCAGCAGGGCGGTGAGCGCCGGGTCACCACGGCCGTTCAGCTCGTCGGAGGCGATCTTGCGGGCGATCCCGGCGAGGAAGTCCGCCACCTGCACCCGCGCGTCGTCCCGCGCGACGACGAGCCGCAGCCCCACCAGGCCGATCCCGGCCCGCCGGGCCGTCCCCTCGATCCACGCGATGCGGTCCGGCGTCAGCATGTTCTGCCGGTCGTGCACGAGGTGGACCGGCCGCCCGTCACGGCTCCAGAGCGCCGCCGTCCGCACGATCGCCGGGAGCAGCGGGTTGAGCAACGGGATCAGCGGCGGCCCGGCCAGGAACCCGTTCCGGTAGGACACCGCGCGGGGCCGGGTCGCGGCGAGCCGCTCCAGGATCCTGGCCGCGTCCGTCCGCGGGTGCGTCCGGCGCAGGGCGTCGACCCTGTCGTAGAAGGCGTCCACCGGGTCCCCGTCCTGGCGGACCCGCAGCAGCTGGTTGGCCGCCTCCAGGAACGCCCGCCAGCCGTCCTGCCCGAAGGCCCGGGACCCCGCTCGGAACAGCACGGCCGCCTCTGCCGAGTCGTCCAGCAGCAGGCCGAGGGTCCGGTCCACCACGAAGAACGTCTTCTCCATGAGGTGCACCCGTGCCTGCCCGTGGATCGGGCCCCGCGGCGTGAGCAGCCACTCCAGCACCGCGCGGTGCTTCTCCCGCAGCAGGTGGTTCGCCTTGTACTCCTCGGCCGGCGACCGGATCCGGTCCCGGATCTCCCGTACCGTCGCCGCGGCCGACGCCACGGACAGCGAGACGCCTGCGTGCGCGAACACGTCCGTGTTCCCGCCGGTGAGGTTCTCGCCGTCCGATCCCGACTCGTCGCAGGCGACCTCCAGGAACGCGCCCGCCGCCCCGCCCCGCTCCCCGTCCACAAGATTCCCGCTCACCGCACAGCCCCCTATCGTGTGCCCATGACCAGGATCCCGCACGAGACGTCCGGTGAACCGAATCCCCTGCAAGCGCTCACCCTCGACCGGCTCCGGCAGCGCACCAGCATGAAGTGGCGCACCTACCCGGAGGACGTACTGCCGCTGTGGGTGGCCGAGATGGACGTGCCGCTCGCCGATCCCGTCGTGCGTGCCGCCACCGACGCACTCCACCTCGGCGACACCGGCTACCCGGCCGGCACCGCCTACGCGGAGGCCCTGGCCGCCTTCGCCGGGAAGCGGTGGGGATGGGACGGGCTCGCGGTGGAGCGCACCGCGATCGTGCCCGACGTCATGCTGGGCGTCGTCGAGATGATCAAACTGGTCACCGGTCCCGGCGACACGGTGGTCGTCAACCCGCCCGTGTACCCGCCGTTCTACATGTTCGTCGAGCACATGGACCGGCGGGTGGCCGAGGCCCCGCTCGGGGCGGACGGGCGGATCGATCTCGGTGTCCTGGAGGAAACCTTCCGGCAGGCCGTGGCGGACGGGCGGCAGGCCGCCCACCTGTTGTGCAGCCCCCACAACCCGACCGGCACGGTGCACACCGCCGAGGAGCTGTCCGCCGTCGCCGGGCTCGCCGAGCGGTACGGCGTGCGCGTCGTCGCCGACGAGATCCACGCCCCGCTCGTGCTCGGCGACGCCGGCTTCGTGCCGTATCTGAGCGTGCCGGGCGCCGAGCGCGGCCTGTCGCTGATGTCGGCTTCGAAGGGCTGGAACCTGCCCGGGCTCAAGGCCGCCCTCGCGATCGCCGGGCCGGGTGCCGCCGCCGACCTGGAGCGGATGCCCGAGGAGGTGGGGCACGGCCCGAGTCACCTCGCCGCCATCGCCCACACCGCCGCCCTGCGCGACGGCGTCACCTGGCTGGACGCCCTGCTGGCCGGCCTCGACGGCAACCGGCGGCTGCTCGCGGACCTGCTGGCCGAGCACCTGCCCGCGATCCGCTACCGGCCGGGCGACGCCACCTACCTGGCCTGGCTCGACTGCCGCGCCCTCGGGCTCGGTGACGACCCGACGGAGGTCTTCCTGCGACGCGGCCGGGTCGCCCTCAGCTCCGGTCTTCCGTTCGGCACCGGAGGCACCGGCCATGCCCGCCTCAACCTGGCGACCTCGCGGGAGGTTCTCACGGAGGGCGTACGGAGAATGGCGGCGGCGCTGCGCTGAACCCGGGGGCACGCTCGTACACTTCCCGCCATGGACGACAGGACGCTGGACGCACTCGGCGCGGGCAAGTACCTGCTGGTCACCAGCTACCGCAAGAACGGCACGCCGGTCGCCACCCCGGTCTGGGTGGTACGCGACGGGGACGCGCTGGGCGTGTGGACCCCCGCCGACTCCTGGAAGGTGAAGCGGATCCGCAACCGTGCCGACGTGCTGGTCGGGCCCTGCGACCTGCGCGGCAACCCCACCGGCGACCAGGTGCCCGCGACGGCGGAGATCTGCGACGCGGCCACCGCCGGCCGCTACCGGCAGCTGATCGGCCGCAAGTACGG
>NZ_JBEXSH010000120.1:0-14941 GCF_040613555.1 Streptomyces sp. NPDC006265 | reverse complement strand
AGCATCTCCTGCATGCCGGGGCCGCCCTTGGGGCCCTCGTAGCGGATGACGACGACGTCGCCGTCCTTGACCTGCTGGGTGAGGATCTTCTGGACGGCCTCCTCCTGCGACTCGCAGACGACGGCCGGGCCCTCGAAGGTCCAGATGGACTCGTCGACGCCGGCCGTCTTCACGACGCAGCCGTCCACGGCCAGGTTGCCCTTGAGGACCGCCAGGCCGCCGTCCTTGGAGTAGGCGTGCTCGGCGGAGCGGATGCAGCCGCCCTCGGCGTCCTCGTCCAGGGCCTCCCAGCGCTCGGACTGGGAGAAGGCCTCGGCGGAGCGGACGCAGCCGGGGGCCGCATGCCACAGCTCGAGCGCCTCGGCTGACGGGGAGCCGCCGCGCACGTCCCAGGTCTTCAGCCAGTCCGCGAGGGACGGGCTGTGCACGGAGTGCACGTCCTCGTTGAGCAGGCCGGCTCGGTGCAACTCGCCGAGCAGGGCGGGGATGCCGCCGGCGCGGTGCACGTCCTCCATGTAGTACGTGCGGTCCTTGGCGACGTTCGGGGCGACCTTGGCCAGGCACGGCACGCGGCGCGAGACCGCGTTGATCTCGTCCAGGCCGAAGGGGACTCCGGCCTCCTGGGCGGCGGCCAGCAGATGCAGGATCGTGTTGGTGGAGCCGCCCATGGCGATGTCGAGGGCCATGGCGTTCTCGAAGGCCGCGAAGGACGCCACGCTGCGGGGCAGGACCGTCTCGTCGTCCTGCTCGTAGTAGCGGCGGGTGATGTCCATGACCGTGTTGGCCGCGTTCACGTACAGCTGTTTGCGGGCCGTGTGCGTGGCGAGGACCGAGCCGTTGCCCGGCAGGGAGAGGCCGATGGCCTCGGTCAGGCAGTTCATCGAGTTGGCGGTGAACATGCCGGAACAGGAGCCGCAGGTCGGACAGGCGTTCTCCTCGATACGGAGGATGTCCTCGTCCGAGATCTTGTCGTTCACGGCGTCGGAGATCGCGTCGACCAGGTCGAGCGTGCGGACCGTGCCGTCGACCAGGGTGGCTCGGCCGGACTCCATCGGGCCGCCGGAGACGAAGACCGTGGGGATGTTCAGCCGCAGGGCGGCGTTCAGCATGCCCGGGGTGATCTTGTCGCAGTTGGAGATGCAGATCAGGGCGTCGGCGCAGTGCGCCTCGACCATGTACTCCACGCTGTCCGCGATCAGGTCGCGGGAGGGCAGGGAGTACAGCATGCCGCCGTGGCCCATGGCGATGCCGTCGTCGACGGCGATCGTGTTGAACTCGCGCGGGATTCCGCCGGCGGCGACGACCGCCTCGCTGACGATCCGGCCGACCGGCGCCAGGTGCGTGTGCCCGGGGACGAACTCGGTGAAGCTGTTGGCGACCGCGATGATCGGCTTGCGGCCGATGTCCCCACCCGGTACACCGGAGGCGCGCATAAGGGCGCGGGCGCCCGCCATGTTGCGGCCGTGGGTGACTGTGCGGGACCTCAGCTCGGGCATCGTCGCTCGCTCCTTCAGAGACTGCGTCAGAGGATTCGGAGATTTCTGACTGCTACCGAGCGTACGCCGGTCATCCAGTGGGCGGGACGGTGCGTCCGGAATGCGGGACAGTCGTCTCGGGCGACGGCACCCGCAGGCCTTACGGATCGAGCACCCGCACGCCTTACGGATCGGCCACCCGCACGCCTTGGGGATCGGTCTACGGACCGGTCACCCGCACGCCTTACGGGTCGGTCAGATGTCCTTGTACGACGGGTGCGAGCCGCGCGATGACCTGCTCCGGGTCCGCCGAGGCCAGCGGCTCGACCTTGAGGACGTACCGCAGGATCGCGGTGCCCACGAGCTGCGCCGCGGCGAGCTCGGCCCGCAGCTCGGCGTCCGGCAGCTCCAGCCGTACCGCGATGCGGCGCAGCACCTGGGTGGCGATGATCCGCCGGAAGACGGCCGCCGCGGTCTCGTTGGTGAGGGCGGACCGGACGATGGCGAGCAGCGGCGCGCGGGTCGCCGGGTTCTCCCAGACGCCGAAGAAGAACCGGGCCAGGCGCTCCCCCACCCCGTCCAGCGGGCCCTCCTCGATGGCCTTCGGCGCCTGCAGGGCGGGTCCGAAGGACAGGGTGATCGCCGCCTCGAAGACCTGCTCCTTCGTGCCGAAGTAGTGGTGCACGAGGGCCGGGTCGACGCCGGCGGACTTGGCGATGCCGCGCACGGACGTCTTCTCGTAGCCCCGCTCGGAGAACTCGTCGCGGGCGGCGGTCAGGATGCGGTCACGGGTGTCCGCCGACTCCGTGCGCGGAGGGCGGCCGCGGCGGCGGGCGGCGGTGCCGGACCCGCTGCCCGCCGGGGGCCGGCCGGTCATGTCCGCGGCACCTTCACCGCCGAGGCCAGGTGCAGGCGGGTGAAGGCCAGGGCCTCCGCCAGATCGGCCTCGCGCTCCGCGCTCGACATCGCGCGGCGGGTGTTGACCTCGATGACGACGTGCCCGTCGAAGCCGGTCAGGGCGAGCCGCTCCAGCACCTCGGCGCAGGGCTGGGTGCCGCGGCCGGGCACCAGGTGCTCGTCCTTGGCGGAACCCCGGCCGTCGGCGAGGTGGACGTGGCCGAGCCGGTCCCCCATGCGGTCGACCATGTCCAGGGCGTCGGAACGGGCCGTCGCGGTGTGGCTGAGGTCGATCGTGAAGTGCCGGTAGTCGTCCTTCGTGACGTCCCAGTCGGGTGCGTACGCGAGCATCTCGCGGTCGCGGTAGCGCCAGGGGTACATGTTCTCGACGGCGAACCGCACGTCCGTCTCGTTGGCCATGCGCCAGATGCCGGAGACGAAGTCCCGGGCGTACTGGCGCTGCCAGCGGAACGGCGGGTGGACCACGACCGTGCTCGCGTCGAGCTTCTCCGCCGCCGCGCGGGCCCGCTGGAGCTTGGTCCACGGGTCGGTGGACCAGACGCGCTGCGTGATGAGCAGGCAGGGGGCGTGCACGGCCAGGATCGGGATGCGGTGGTAGTCGCTGAGTCTGCGCAGGGCCTCGATGTCCTGGCTGACCGGGTCGGTCCAGACCATGACCTCGACTCCGTCGTAGCCGAGGCGCGCGGCGATCTCGAAGGCCGTGGCCGTCGACTCCGGGTAGACCGAGGCCGTCGACAGGGCGACCTTCGCGTCCGGGATCTTCACGGCTGGCTCTGCCATGCAGGACAGATTACGGGGTGTGGTCGGGGTGAGGTGGGGGGCCTCTTGGCCGTTGTGGTGTTTGCCATAGACGGACGGGCCCCTACACCGACTCCATGTGATCCAGGCGACGCAGGATCACGCCCTCCCGCAGCGCCCAGGGGCATATCTCCACGCGCTCCACGCCGAACAGGTCCATCGCGGCCTCGGCGACCAGGGCGCCCGCCAGCAGCTGGCCGGCCCTGCCCTCGGAGACGCCCGGCAGCTCCGCGCGCTCCTGCTCGGTCATGGCGGCCAGGCGCGGGACCCAGCCCTCCAGGGACTCCCGCTTGAGCTCGCGCTGGACGTAGAGGCCCTCGGCGGAACGGGCGGCGCCGGCGATGCGGGCCAGCTGCTTGAAGGTCTTCGACGTGGCGACGACGTGGTCGGGGGTGCCGAGGCGGCTGAACTCACCGACCGTGCGGGCGATCTCGGTCCGCACGTGCCGGCGCAGGGCGCGGACGTCGTCCGGGTCGGGCGGGTCACCGGGCAGCCAGCCGGCGGTGAGGCGGCCGGCGCCCAGCGGCAGCGAGGCGATCGACGTCGCCTCGCACAAGCTCACCGTGCGACGGCTGGCGGAGTCCCGGCCCGAGGCGTCGAGGGCGTACCTGGTCCGCGGCACCGTCTACTTCACGCGCACCGGCGGCGGCGTCCGCGCGGTCTCGCCGCTGACCGGGCGGACCCTGTGGGAATCCAACACCACCGTGGAGCGGCAGGGGCCGCCGACCGCCTCCGCCACCCAGGTGTACTTCGCGTCGCCCAGCGGCCGCCTCGCCGCCCTGAACGCGCGCAGCGGCAAGGTCGAGGACACCCGGGACGGCCGCGACGACGGCGGCCGGGTCGACAGCCTGCTCGTCACCTCCGGGGCACAGCTCCTTCTCGTCGGTGACGCCCTGTACGTCCCCTACGGCATCCGCTCCGTCTACACCGTCGACGTACGCGACCTCTGAGAGCGGTGTAAGGCCACGTGGGCCGCGTGGGCGGTCAATGACCGGCGAGGCGGAGGTCGGCGACGAGGCGGAAGCGTTCCAGAACCGCCGGGGTGGTGTCGTCCACGGTGAAGCCGGGGTCCTCCAGAGCCGTACGCATGTCCTCGCCGTGCCAGAACCGCTCGTGGTTCTCCCGCCACTCGGCCACGCTGCTGTGCCCCTCCCCCTCGTCCACCACGTGCGCGAGATCGACCTGGGCCAGCGGGACCACGCGCATGTCGGTCACCTCGATGACCGCGACCGGACGGCCGTCCGAGTCCACGACCACCGAACGGTCCCCGATGTCCGGTAGCGGGTCACCCTCGTGCTCGTAGTCGACGACGAGCCCTGTCGTGGTGGTCTTCGCACCGCTGAGGATCGCCGCGACGAGCCGGTCGCGCAGTGAGCCGGGGAAGGCGAACTCGGCCCGGGGCATCGACGCGATGTCCGCGGGGGTGAAGGGGTGAGGGGCCATGCGATGACCGTAACGACCCCGCAATCGATCAGGGCCGGGTCGGAGGAATCATCCTCCGACCCGGCCCTGATACGTATGGAGCGGGCGACGGGAATCGAACCCGCGTAGCTAGTTTGGAAGACTAGGGCTCTACCATTGAGCTACGCCCGCACAGCATGCGCCGCAGGTCGGGCGACCGCGGCACTGAAGGCATCGTAGCGGGTCGGCCCCCTCCGTCGCACACCGCATTCCCGCCGGAGCGGACGCGGCACGGGCCCTGTGGAAATGCGACGGCCACACCGCCTGTCGGCATGTACCCTACGTCTCGCACCAGACGGGGTGTGGCGCAGCTTGGTAGCGCGTCCGCTTTGGGAGCGGAAGGCCGTGGGTTCAAATCCCGCCACCCCGACCAGCCACCCGATCATCTCGCGTGATCGCCCATCCGATCACTCGCGTGATCGCCTTTTGGGCGGTGTAGGCGCTGCCGTTACTATGCAAGCTGCACGCCCGTGTGTCTCAGCGTCTGAAGTCTCCGGGCGGCGAAATCCGCCGGGCCGTTCTGGCCCCGGCAGAAACCAAGAAGTCAGCCACAAGGAGACCGAACCGTGAAGAGCGCCGTGGAGACCCTGAACCCGACCCGGGTTCGGCTGACTGTCGAGGTGCCCTTCGAGGAGCTCAAGGACAGCCTCGACGCGGCGTACAAGAAGATCAACCAGCAGGTCACGGTGAAGGGCTTCCGCAAGGGCAAGGTCCCTGCCCGTGTCATCGACCAGCGGTTCGGCCGCGGTGCGGTGCTGGAGGAGGCGGTCAACGACGCGCTTCCGAAGTTCTACACCGACGCGGTCAACGAGGCCGAGCTCAGCGTGCTGGGCCAGCCCGAGGTCGACATCACGGAGCTGAAGGACGGCGAGACGCTGAACTTCACCGCCGAGGTCGACATCCGCCCGTCCATCGAGATTCCGGACTTCTCCGGCATCGAGGTCGAGGTCGACGCGGTCGAAGTCACCGACGAGGACGTCGACAAGGCCGTCGAGGAGCTGCGCGAGCGCTTCGCCTCCACCGCCCCGGTCGAGCGTGCCGCCGAGGACGGCGACGTCGTGACGATCGACCTGCGGGCCAAGGTCGACGGCGAGGTCCTGGAGGACGGGGTCGCCGACGGCGTCTCCTACACCATCGGCTCCGGCGAGCTGCTGGAAGGCATCGACGACGCCGTGAAGGGCGTGGAGGCCGGTGGCGAGGCCACCTTCACCTCCGAGCTCAAGGGCGGCTCCGGCGCCGGCAAGGAGGCCGAGGTCACCGTCAAGGTCACCCAGGTCGCCAAGCGTCAACTGCCTGAGCTGGACGACGAGTTCGCGCAGCTCGCCTCCGAGTTCGACACCATCGAGGAGCTTCGCGCGGACAGCCGCAAGCGGCTCGAGAACATGAAGCAGTACGACCAGGCCACGCAGGCCCAGGAGCGCGTCCTGGAGAAGCTGCTCGAGCTGGTCGAGGTCCCGGTCCCCGAGAAGCTGCTCGAGGACGAGGTCAACACGCGCAAGCACAACCTCGAGCACCACCAGCTCGGCCAGATGGGTCTCGACCTCGCGAAGTACCTGGAGATCCAGGGCAAGAACGAGGAGGAGTTCGAGACCGAGACCCGCGAGGCCGCGGTCAAGGGCATCAAGACCCAGTTCGTGCTCGACGAGCTCGTCAAGCAGGAGAAGCTGAACGTCAACCAGGAGGAGCTCACCGAGCACCTCATGCGCCGTGCCGCCTCCTCCGGCATGTCCCCCGACCAGTTCGCCCAGGCGGTCGTCGAGGGCGGCCAGGTTCCGCTCCTGGTCGGCGAGGTCGCCCGCGGCAAGGCCCTGGCCGTCGTGGTCGAGAAGGCCACGGTCAAGGACACCAACGGCGAGATCGTCGACCTCGACGACGAAGAGGACGAGACCGAGTCGGCGGAGGCCTCCGCCGAGGAGACCCCGGCCGACTCCGCCGAGGAGAAGACCGAGGGCTGAGCCCCGGTAGCGGTATGTCTGCGAGAAGGCCCTGGGGTGCGGACCCCGGGGCCTTCCTGCTCCCGGGGCCGGCGTCCTCCAGGGGCGCGGGGAACTGCGCGAGCAACCACGACGCACCCGCAGCCGCCGATGGACGGAACCACCACGCCGAGGCCGCGCAGCGCTACGCCCCCGGCGAACACTCCCATCTCCGGGATTCCCCGAAGGGACCCGCGCGTTAGGGTCCATGAATACGAGGGCAGTGGAGTCCCCGAACGGCTCCTAGCCCCTAGGGAAACGTGAGACGGCCCGGCGCCGTCGTAAGACGAGCAGGTGGATACGTGACGAATCTGATGCCCTCAGCCGCCGGCGAGCCTTCCATCGGTGGTGGCCTCGGCGACCAGGTCTACAACCGGCTGCTCAACGAGCGGATCATCTTCCTCGGCCAGCCGGTCGACGACGACATCGCGAACAAGATCACCGCGCAGCTGCTGCTCCTTGCCGCCGACCCGGACAAGGACATCTACCTGTACATCAACAGCCCCGGCGGTTCCATCACGGCCGGCATGGCGATCTACGACACCATGCAGTTCATCAAGAACGACGTGGTCACCATCGCCATGGGCCTCGCGGCCTCGATGGGCCAGTTCCTGCTCAGCGCCGGCACCCCCGGCAAGCGCTTCGCGCTGCCGAACGCCGAGATCCTGATCCACCAGCCCTCCGCCGGCCTCGCCGGTTCGGCCTCGGACATCAAGATCCACGCCGAGCGGCTGCTGCACACCAAGAAGCGCATGGCCGAGCTGACCTCGCAGCACACCGGCCAGACGATCGAGCAGATCACCCGCGACTCGGACCGCGACCGCTGGTTCGACGCCTTCGAGGCCAAGGAGTACGGCCTCATCGACGACGTCATCCCCACGGCCGCAGGTATGCCGGGCGGCGGCGGCACCGGGGCCTGAGCGGTCCCCGCGGGGCCTGTGGCGCCCCGTGAGGCCCACGGAGCCCTCCCGGGCCCCAGCGACCCCAGACAGCCCCAGCCGACCGCCTCAGCCCCTTTCAGGAGACACCGTGAACCAGTTCCCCGGCAGCGGGATCTACGACCGTATGCACGCCGTGCAGGACATGAGCGCCTCGCAGGGTCGCTACACCGGCCCGCAGGCCGAGTCCCGCTACATCATTCCGCGCTTCGTCGAGCGCACCTCCCAGGGCATCCGTGAGTACGACCCGTACGCGAAGCTCTTCGAGGAGCGCGTGATCTTCCTCGGCGTCCAGATCGACGACGCCTCCGCCAACGACGTCATGGCGCAGCTGCTGTGCCTGGAGTCGATGGACCCCGACCGTGACATCTCGGTGTACATCAACAGCCCCGGCGGCTCCTTCACGGCGCTCACCGCGATCTACGACACGATGCAGTACGTGAAGCCGGACATCCAGACGGTCTGCATGGGCCAGGCCGCCTCCGCCGCCGCCGTCCTGCTGGCCGCCGGCACGGCGGGCAAGCGCATGGCCCTGCCGAACGCGCGCGTGCTGATCCACCAGCCGTACAGCGAGACCGGCCGCGGTCAGGTGTCCGACCTGGAGATCGCCGCGAACGAGATCCTCCGGATGCGCTCGCAGCTGGAGGAGATGCTGGCCAAGCACTCCACCACGCCGGTCGAGAAGATCCGCGAGGACATCGAGCGCGACAAGATCCTCACGGCCGAGGACGCGCTGAGCTACGGCCTGATCGATCAGGTCATCAGCACCCGGAAGATGGACAACTCGAGCCTGCGCTGACGCGAGAGGCAGTAACGTCTGCCGCCCCTTGGCACGGTTTGAGTCGGTTCACGTCAAAGCGAACCGCGCCAAGGGGGGCCCGAACGAGGGGCCCGGCAAGGTACCGTCGGACATAAGGCAGCACCAGGAGTCCGCTGGACGGTATACGTCCAGGAGTCTCCCAGGCGAAGGGGAAGCACACCGTGGCACGCATCGGTGACGGCGGCGATCTGCTCAAGTGCTCGTTCTGCGGCAAGAGCCAGAAGCAGGTCAAGAAGCTCATCGCAGGGCCCGGTGTGTACATCTGCGACGAGTGCATCGACCTCTGCAACGAGATCATCGAGGAAGAGCTCGCGGAGACCAGCGAGGTCCGCTGGGAGGAACTCCCGAAGCCCCGCGAGATCTACGAGTTCCTCGAGGGCTACGTGGTCGGCCAGGAGGCCGCCAAGAAGGCCCTCTCCGTAGCGGTGTACAACCACTACAAGCGAGTCCAGGCCGGTGAGAACGGCGGGGCGAACGGCCGTGACGACGCCATCGAGTTGGCGAAGTCCAACATCCTGCTCCTCGGCCCCACGGGCTCGGGCAAGACCCTCCTTGCGCAGACCCTCGCGCGCATGCTGAACGTCCCCTTCGCGATCGCCGACGCCACGGCGCTCACGGAGGCCGGATACGTCGGCGAGGACGTCGAGAACATCCTGCTCAAGCTGATCCAGGCGGCCGACTACGACGTCAAGAAGGCCGAGACCGGGATCATCTACATCGATGAGATCGACAAGGTCGCGAGGAAGAGTGAGAACCCCTCGATCACGCGCGACGTGTCGGGCGAGGGCGTCCAGCAGGCCCTGCTGAAGATCCTTGAGGGCACCACGGCCTCGGTCCCGCCGCAGGGCGGACGCAAGCACCCCCACCAGGAGTTCATCCAGATCGACACGACGAACGTACTGTTCATCGTGGGTGGCGCCTTCGCCGGGCTGGAGAAGATCATCGAGTCCCGTGCCGGCGCCAAGGGCATCGGCTTCGGCGCGCAGATCCGCTCCAAGCGCGAGATGGAGTCCAAGGACCAGTTCCAGGAGGTCATGCCGGAGGACCTGGTCAAGTTCGGCATGATCCCCGAGTTCATCGGCCGCCTCCCGGTCATCACCTCGGTCCACAACCTCGACCGCGAGGCCCTGCTCCAGATCCTCGTCGAGCCGCGCAACGCGCTCGTCAAGCAGTACCAGCGCCTCTTCGAACTCGACGGCGTGGAGCTGGACTTCGAGCGCGAGGCCCTCGAGGCCATCGCCGACCAGGCCATCCTCCGCCAGACCGGCGCGCGCGGCCTGCGCGCCATCATGGAGGAAGTCCTCCAGGGCGTGATGTACGAGGTCCCGTCCCGCAAGGACGTGGCCCGTGTCGTCATCACGGCGGACGTCGTCCAGTCGAACGTCAACCCGACGCTGATTCCGCGGGATGCGCGAGGACGCGGGCCGGGCGAGCAGAAGACAGCCTGATCACCCACCGCACGCTAAGGCGCCCGGCACTGCTGCCGGGCGCCTTTGTCGTGGCCGTCGTCAGGCTGCGACGCGGATCTCCTTGCGGACCTTGGTCGTGAGGTCGATCGCCACGTCCTTGGTGACGCCCTGCGCCACCTCACCCGGCGACACGATGGCGATGGTGCTGTAGTCGGCCCACGCGCAGAACCAGTTGATCTTCTCCTTCTTGGACAGCCGGTCCTGGCCTTTGACCGACTGGCACTTCATGACCGCGCCGTCGAGGTCGGCCGCCTCGGGCTCGCCCACCAGTTCGGGCTTGCCCGACCCGGCGGCGGACTCCTTCTCGGCCGACTTCTTGAAGTTGGCGAAGAAGAGGTCCAGCGTCGCCGCGGGATCGGAGATCTCGCCGTAGGCACCGGCCACCGAGAGAGTCTTGGCCGTGGCCATCTTCGCCGCCGACGCCGGGTCGTCCGGGTCGTAGTCGCTCATGTCCAGTGTGTTGTAAAGGCCCGCCGCAGACTTGGCGTTCTTGACGCCGCTCTTCTCCAGTTCCGAGGTCGAGTCGCTGCCGGCGGTCGTTCCGTCCTTCGTGGTGCGCTTGTACTCACTGAGCACCGTCGCCGGAGTCGTCAGCTTGTGCGGCCCGTCGTCCTCCAGGGCGCCCGCGCCGCCGCCCCCGCCGATCACGAAGTACGCGCCCACGCCGATCGCCGCCACGACGGCGACCGCGCCGATGATGAGGCCGGTCTTCTTCTTGCCGCCGCCCGGCGCGGGCGGCTGGGGCACGCCGTACGGGGCCTGGCCGTAGGGCGGCTGCTGGCCGTACGGGGGCTGCTGGCCGTAAGGAGCCTGCTGGGGCGGGACGCCCTGCGGGGGCTGCTGCGGGTAGCCGTAGCCGGGCTGGGGCGGAGGGGCCTGCTGGGGATATCCGTAGCCGGGCTGGGGCGCCTGCGGCTGCTGGCCGTACGGGCCCGGCTGGCCGTACGGGCCGGGCTGCTGGGGCTGCCCGCCGTACGGGCCCGGCTGGTTGTAACTCATGTTCTGGGTTCCCCTCCAGATGCTTATGTGTTCCGGACATCCTGGCGCAGACCCGCCGTGTGCATGGCATCGGGATCCCCACCGTTACAAACGAAACGCGTTTCGGGACCGGTCGGTGACACCCCTAAACTGACCCCCGTGACCGAGAACGCTCAGCAGCAGCCACCAGCGCCCAGCACCGACCTGCCGACCCAGTACGCGCCGGCCGACGTAGAGGGGCCGCTGTACGAGCGCTGGGTAGAGCGGGGTTACTTCGAGGCGGACGCCAAGAGCGACAAGCCGCCGTACACCATCGTCATCCCGCCGCCGAACGTCACGGGCTCGCTCCACCTGGGGCACGCCTTCGAGCACACGCTCATCGATGCCCTGACTCGCCGCAAGCGCATGCAGGGCTACGAGACGCTGTGGCAGCCCGGCATGGACCACGCCGGCATCGCCACGCAGAACGTCGTCGAGCGCGAGCTCGCCAAGGAGGGCAAGTCCCGCCACGACCTGGGCCGTGAGACGTTCGTCGAGCGCGTCTGGCAGTGGAAGGGCGAGTCCGGCGGGCAGATCAGCGGCCAGATGCGCCGGTTGGGCGACGGTGTCGCCTGGTCCCGCGAGCGCTTCACGATGGACGAGGGCCTGTCCCAGGCCGTCCAGACCATCTTCAAGCGGCTCTACGACGACGAGCTCATCTACCGCGCCGAGCGCATCATCAACTGGTGCCCCCGCTGTCTGACGGCCATCTCGGACATCGAGGTCGAGTACCAGGACGACGACGGCGAGCTCGTCTCCATGAAGTACGGCGACGGGGACGACACCATCGTCGTCGCCACCACCCGCGCCGAGACGATGCTCGGTGACACGGCCGTCGCCGTCCACCCGGGTGACGAGCGGTACAAGCACCTGATCGGCAAGCTGGTCAAGCTGCCGCTGACCGACCGCTCCATCCCGGTCGTCGCGGACGAGCACGTCGACCCCGAGTTCGGCACCGGTGCCGTCAAGGTGACCCCGGCGCACGACCCGAACGACTTCGAGATCGGCCAGCGCCATGACCTCCCGGCCCTGACGATCATGGACGAGCACGCGGTCATCACCGCCCACGGCCCCTTCCAGGGCCTGGACCGGCTGGAGGCCCGCTCGGCGATCGTCGCCGCGCTGCGCGCCGAGGGCCGGATCGTCGCCGAGAAGCGGCCGTACGTCCACTCCGTCGGCCACTGCTCGCGCTGCAAGACGACCATCGAGCCGCGGCTGTCCATGCAGTGGTGGGTCAGGGTCGGCCCGCTCGCGAAGGCGGCCGGTGACGCCGTCCGCGACGGCAAGGTCAAGATCCATCCGCAGGAGATGGAGAAGCGCTACTTCGACTGGGTCGACAACCTCCACGACTGGTGCATCTCGCGGCAGTTGTGGTGGGGCCACCGCATCCCGGTCTGGTACGGCCCGAACGGCGAGGTCGTCTGCGTCGGCCCCGACGAGGAGCCGCCCGGGACCGAGGCCGAGGGCTGGCGCCAGGACACCGACGTTCTCGACACCTGGTTCTCCTCCGGCCTGTGGCCGTTCTCCACGCTCGGCTGGCCCGAACAGACCGAGTCGCTCGCGAAGTTCTACCCGAACTCCGTCCTGGTCACCGGCTACGACATCCTCTTCTTCTGGGTCGCCCGGATGATGATGTTCGGCCTGTACGCGATGGACGGCACCCCGCCGTTCCACACCATCGCCCTGCACGGCATGGTCCGCGACCAGTTCGGCAAGAAGATGTCGAAGTCCTTCGGCAACGCGGTCAACCCGCTGGACTGGATGGACAAGTACGGCAGCGACGCGCTGAGGTTCACGCTCGCCCGTGGCGCGAACCCCGGGGTCGACGTCCCGATCGGCGAGGACTGGGTCCAGGGGTCCCGCAACTTCGCCAACAAGATCTGGAACGCGACGCGCTTCGCGATGATGAACGGCGCGACGATCGAGGGTCCGCTGCCGGACGTCTCGAAGATGTCGGCGACCGACCGCTGGATCCTGTCCCGGCTCAACTCGGTCGTCGCCGAGGTCGACGCGTTCTACGAGGACTACCAGTTCGCGAAGCTCTCCGACGCCCTGTTCCACTTCGCGTGGGACGAGGTCTTCGACTGGTACGTCGAGCTGTCCAAGACGACGTTCCAGGCGGGCGGCGAGGCGGCCGAGGTCTCCAAGCGCGTCCTCGGCGAGGTCCTCGACGTCACGCTGAAGCTGCTGCACCCGGTGGTCCCGTTCGTCACCGAGACCCTGTGGACCACGCTCACCGGCGGCGAGTCGGTCGTCATCGCCGACTGGCCGAAGGACAGTGGCTTCCGGGACGCCGACGCCGAGCGTGAGATCGAGAGCCTGCAGTCGGTCATCACCGAGGTCCGTCGCTTCCGCGCCGACCAGGGCCTCCAGCCCGGCCAGCGGGTCCCGGCCCGGCTGACCCTCGACGGCACCCGGTTCGCGCCCCACGAGGCGGCCATCCGCCAGCTGCTGCGCCTCCAGCCGGAGGGCGACGCCTTCGCGGCCACGGCCACCCTCCCGGTCGCCGGCGCCGAGGTCGCCCTCGACCTGTCCGGCACGATCGACGTGGTGGCGGAGCGCAAGCGCCTGGCGAAGGACCTCGCGGCGGCGGAGAAGGAGAAGTCCCAGGCCAACGGCAAGCTCGGCAACGAGGCGTTCCTGGCGAAGGCCCCCGACCACGTCGTCGACAAGATCCGCACCCGCCTGGCCAAGGCGGAGGAGGACATCGCCCGGATCCAGGCCCAGCTGGAGAGGCTGCCGCAGGCGTAGCCGTTCGTACCATGTGAAGGCCCCCGGTGCTTGTCGGCACCGGGGGCCTTCACGCAGTTCGGGGGCGCGGGGCCGAATCGATGTGCGGCTCGGCCGCGTGGGCGCGACAAGCCACGACGAACCCGCACACACGCGACGACACAAGCCGCCCCCGACCGATGTCACCCCCGCTCCGTAGACTGGCCCCGTGAGCGAGCTCCCTCCAGACCACAACGCCGACGACCAGCCCGACCCCCTCGACCCCTTCGACGAGATCATCGCGGAGGAAACCGACCGCGACCCCGACCTCGCGGTCATCGAAGCCGGCAGCCGAACCCTCCGCACCCAGGGCGGCCCCCCGGACGCCGACATCCCCACGCGCCCCGCCGACCCCGAGGTCGACAAGGCCCTGCGCGAGGTCGAGACCGAGCTCGCCACGCGGTGGGGCGAGACCAAGCTGGAGCCCTCCGTCAGCCGTATCGCCGCGCTGATGGACGTGCTGGGGGAGCCTCAGCGGTCGTACCCGTCGATCCACATCACGGGGACGAACGGCAAGACCTCCACCGCCCGCATGATCGAGGCCCTGCTCGGCGCCTTCGAGCTGCGCACCGGCCGCTACACCTCGCCGCACGTGCAGTCGATCACCGAGCGCATCAGCCTCGACGGCGCCCCCATCGCGCCCGATCGGTTCATCGAGACGTACCAGGACATCAAGCCGTACGTGGAGATGGTCGACGCCTCCCAGGAGTACCGGCTGTCCTTCTTCGAGGTGCTCACCGGCATGGCGTACGCGGCGTTCGCCGACGCCCCCGCCGACGTGGCCGTCGTGGAGGTCGGCATGGGCGGCTCCTGGGACGCGACGAACGTGATCGACGGGGACGTCGCCGTCGTCACGCCCATAGACCTCGACCACACCGACCGGCTGGGCTCCACGCACGTCGAGATCGCGACGGAGAAGGCCGGCATCATCAAGCAGGGTGCGACGGTCATCATGGCGCAGCAGCCGGTCGGCGCGGCGCAGGTGCTGCTGAAGAAGGCCGTCGAGGTGGACGCGACCGTGGCCCGGGAGGGGCTGGAGTTCGGTGTCGTCGAGCGGCAGGTGGCCGTCGGCGGACAGCTCGTGACGCTGCGCGGGCTGGGTGGCGAGTACCCCGAGGTGTACCTGCCACTGCACGGCGCGCACCAGGCGCACAACGCGGCCGTCGCGCTCGCCGCCGTCGAGGCGTTCTTCGGCGTCGGCGCGCAGCGGGCCGACGCGCTGGACCTGGACACGGTCCGCAAGGCCTTCGCGGCCGTCGCCTCGCCGGGCCGGCTGGAGGTCGTGCGCAGGTCGCCGACGGTC
>NZ_JBEXSH010000119.1:0-14971 GCF_040613555.1 Streptomyces sp. NPDC006265 | reverse complement strand
AAAACGCTCGACTGGAGAACCCCAGCCGAGCGCCTGCGTGATCTACTGACAGCCACGTAAGCCATCAGGTGTTGCGAGGACCCCGAGAATCCGCCCTTGCGGCGGGGCGTCGTCGTGCAGTTGGTCATGACGGATTGGGGCTTGCACTGGAGGCTCCGTTGTACTCCGGCTCGCCGCTCTCGAGTACGCGGAGGAGCGAGGCGGTGACGACGCGGGCGGTGCGGCCTATTGGCAGCACGCGGCAGGGGAATTCCCCGCGGCGAACAAGGTCGTAGCCCTTCGATCTCGACAAGCCGAACGCCTGGGCGGCGTCCTCGACGCTCGCGGTCCCACTCCAGGTGGCGCGGATATGCTCGGGGCTGAACGGGCCGTGATGCGTCTCGCTGCTCTGGCTGGGCATTCCTGTCAGTCGTGCCTTTCGGGTCTGTGCCTATTTAGGCGGTGTAAGGGAGCGTGGTGGTCGCACTGTGTTCGCCAGCTGGGAAGGAGTCTCGGGGTGCGCGCGGCTGCGTGTTCCAGGGGGGGCGGAGTGGTGCAGCGCCTTTCGAGGGGCAGGCTGAGCTGGGAATTTACCGGATTGGTCCGACTGGCGGCCGTGGGATCGTTTCGAAATCCGTAGGTCACGCGCGAGTGCTGAGTCGTGTTCGAAACGGCGCGTGCCGGAGGTCCCGAGGGTGCCTGCTCCGGCGGTCAATCTTCCGAGTGCGCCAAGTCCGATTTCACGCAGGTGATGCTGTCTCGCGAAATGAGCAGCACCCAACGGGCATTGCATGCCGTGTGGCGGTGACGTAATGGATCGTCGCTGTGCTGCCTTTCGACGGGTGGTCAGGAAGTGGCGGTGGAGGTACAAGTATTCGGCGGGTCCCCGGTTTCGGTAGCCGGGGACCCGCCGCTATATTCCCGCCTCGCGAGTTGGCCACGTGCGAGCGTTACCCGCACGACCCGGCCCCGGTGCCGGTGGTCATCACCGTCCAGATGGCGGCTACACCGAAGATGCTCGCGATGGAGTTCGCCGGTTCTTGGGGCCGACCTCCCCGCCCGAGCCACCCACGCGGATGTAGTCGACGCTGTCTGCGCCGCCGCTTATCGATGTTGATTGACCCGGAGTGGCGCCTCCTCGGGCATCCGCCTCGACACGCGCTTGCGGTTACTCGTCGGCGGCTTCGTCACCCTGCTCTTCGGGCGGCGCCGACCGCCGGTACTGAGGGTGGTCGAGATCGAGCTGTTTGGCTGCGTGCAGGGGCACGGGGTAGCGGGAGCGGTCGGACCAGGCGATGGTCTGGTGACACAAGCGTGCGGTTGCCCGTGCGAGCATCGTCCGGTCGACCCCGTCGGCCACACCGACTGGGTAGATCTCGGTCGCTGTGACGGCCCACCACGGCGCCTTGAGCTCATTCGTCTCCCGCTCCCCCTCCTCCCCGCCCTTGCCCGGGTTGGCGTCCCAGCGAGTGATGGCCTTGCCCAGGTCTCCGCCCTTGGCTTGGTAGTTGCGCGGGATGTTGAACAGGACCCAGAAGGGATTCCCGAAGTCCACGTCGGCACGGTGTAGTTTGGCCGATGCGAACAGGATGGACTCCTTCTCGGTGTCCGGATCACTCTCGCGAGGGACAGGAACGTACTGGGGCACCTCATCCGCGGCGACGTTCATCCGGATGACCGCGCTCGGCTTCTTGCGCGGTGCGTTCTTGCCTTTGCCGTACCCCGGCAGCCAGGTGCGTGGATCGGTGATGTCCTCTTCCTGGTAGCTCTGATTCTCGTTGTGCAGGCCCGTCCACATCCGTCGGCAGGCGTGCCCGTCGACCATGACGACATAGCCCATGCCGGGTTCCAGCTCGTCGCGGACGAGGCTGGAGAGGGCGTCTTCGACGTGTGCTGCTGCTTCCGCCCAGCGTTCCTTGTCCGTCTCGCCCTTGCCGTCGACGTGGAGTGCGTAGTCACTGGCGTGGAAGGCGGCGATTGCCTCCCGGTAGGGCACCCAGGCTCCGATTTGGGGTGTCCACGCTCGCATCGTCCAGGCGTCGCCCTCCTCCTCCGGCGGGAACAGGGCGGTGGCAACGATGATGCGTTTGGTGTGCTTGCCGTCGGCTGTCTTGGCCTGCCTGCGGGCGTGGATCCCGCAGTAGACGAGTTTCCCCGCCTCGTAGCCCTTCTTGTCCTTCGCGATGGCCCGCGCGAGGCGCTGGTCGATAATGCCGAGTGAGCGGTACAGATCGAGGAGCGCCATGTAAGCGGCGTGGTCTTTCCCCGGCTTCGGAGGACTGATTTCTGTTGCGGGATTTCCGAACGTCCCCGGCTTCATTCCCGAGGTGAACTGGCAGACGAAGTCCTTCTTGGCCAGGAAGCGGCGGACTTGGAACTTCCCGTCATAGCGCTCCCTGCGCAGCAGGAATGCATTCCGCTTCTCTCCGTCCTTCTTCTTCAGAGCCGGGATCTCGGTCTCGCACCACGCGCCAACCAGTACCTGCGACTCGCTGTCGGCGAAGTCGTCTTCGAGGGATTTGAACTCCACGGTCCGGTTGATGTCGTCGCCGTGTGACAGGAAGCGCTCAGCCTGACGGAACACCACGCTGATGCCGGGAGCGAGGGGGACCTCCTCGCCTGGTCCCGGATCGCCGATGGGTGGGCCGTCCGGGAAAGCCAGAGACAGCGCGTTGATCATTCGCAGGCGGGTGTTCCAGCGGTACCACAGGCATACGATCCGCAGGTGCTCGAAGCCCTGGGCCTTTACGGAGGCGGTGATCTCTTCGGGCGGGGGAAAGCCGATGGTGTGGAGGAGTTCGCCGGCCTCGATGCGGCTTGCACGCTCTTGCGGGGCCATCTTCTGTTTGTCCGTGGGGCGCGGCTCGAAGGTCATCGGTTCCACCGTGAAGTCGACCCAGGTGGCTTTCTCGCCCAGCACCTTGGAGACGTGTTCGGCCAGGAGCCGCAGGTGGAGGGTGCCAGGTCCCGTGCCGACAGCGAAGTTGTCGTTCCTCGGCATGAGCGGGCGGATGAAGCCGGCATCAGGAGTAATGAACGAGGGGAATTCCCCCTCCTCGGTGGCTTTCTCCAGCAGGGCCCGCTCTTCGGTGACGCGCGTCTGCAGCGCTTGCAGGACGCTGATGTCCATCTCGTCGCGTGCGAGCAGTTCCAGGGCGCGCTGGTTGACCGCTCGGACGCTGCCGTTGCGTACCAGCTCAGTGTGCAGGATGGGAAGGCCGTCGCTGCCTTGGAAGATGTGCGTGGACTTGGCGTAGACCATGTTGCTGTGGACGCGGGTGACATGGGCGTCCAGGAAGATGACGGGGTGGACGACGTTGGGCTCGGTCTTCATGACCACCGAGAGCCGGGACATCGCGTACTGCGCCTTGGTGGTCTCGTTGACCTCGGTTGCGTCGTCACGGAGGTTGTACTTGCGTCCGAAGGGGTGATCCCAAGCGATAATGCCGCCCCGGCTGTCGGGAAGATAGGTGACTTCCCTTTTGTTTGGGTTGGCCTTCCAGCCGATCGTGCGGTTCTTGAAGACCTGCTCGCCGTTGGCGTCGAGCTTGGGGGAGCCGTCCTTCTCCGTGTCGGCGACCTTCTTGGTGATCGGGACGAGGTCGTAGATGGTGAACTTTTCTTGGGCGAGCTTCTTAGAGATCACCCAGGGCACGGCGACGTACATCCAGTGGGGACACTTCGGCTGCCTGCCCGGCACCGGCTTAAGGAGCCGCGCCATGTCGAATTCCTGCTCGGGCGTCTTCGCGATGGCTTCGGCCACCGGCGGTACGTCGAGGAGGACAGCCTGGTCGGTGTTCAGCCCCTTGCTGTAACCGACAACGCACCGGAAGACGTGGCGCAGGGTCTCGTCGTCAATCTTCTCCAGCGAGACCAGGAAGTTGAGGTACCGGTCGAGGTGGACGTACCCGCCGGTCTTGAACTTCAGGTAGGTCAGGGCGGTTGAGTACGGCAGGTTCTTCTTCTCGTCCGGATGCTGCTGGCTTTTCTGCTCGTCGTCTCCGTCGCCTTTCAGCTTCTCCCATTCATCCCGCACACTGCGCGGAAAGATCCGTACGTACACCTTCTGGCCCTGGACGAGTTCGGGGGTGCAGCGCAGGGTGAGGGTGCTCGGGAGAGTTGCGGTGGTGTCGCTCAATGCTGTGATCTCTTTCGGGAAGAAGCGCTGGGCTATGCGGAGAGGGCGAGGTCGACGCCGGCGTAGGTCAGGAAGGCGTTGACTGCCTCCCCGTACAGTTCGGCCATCTGCCGGCGTTCTTCCGGCAGCCACCGGCCGGCCATGCGTTCGATGATGCTGGCCAGGTCAGAGCTCCAGGTCTCATCGTGGAAGGCGTAGTCCACGAAGTGCAGTTCCATGTTGGTACCGCCGCGTCGTGCTCGGCCGGCGAGCTGGATGAGGGACACCAGCATTCCGGCGACCATCTGTTCCTGGAGGACGAGGTCCATGGTCGACAGCTGCGGGGAGGAGCGCAGAATGGTGGCCAGGTGATCGCGTGCTGCGGTGCGAGCCGTCTTCAGCGCCTCGACGGGATCCGACGCACCGGACGCGGGCAACGCGTTGATGCCTGCGGCGTTGACACTGCCGTACATCCAGGTGGGATCGTCGATGATCAGCGGGGGCCTCACGCACAGGTAGATGGAGTGGATGGCTGAGCGGAGATTGACGACGATGTTGAGTCCTCTGGCGATGTTAGCCAGGGGGGCGATCAGGATGTCGCCGAATTGGGGGAATTCCTCGACCTCTTCGACGGTGATGCGGCGCACCAGTGACGGGTCAGGAAGGTAGCGGACGTTGCTGAGGCGGTCTTCTTCCCGGACGAGGACGCACACGCGGTGGGAGAGGCCCTTCGCCTTGGCGATGCCGGTGGCGATGTGGCCGCACTGTTCGTAACTGTTGGCCGTGAGAATCACGCGGGCGCGGGTGCGGGTCGATTCCGATTTGGCCAGGCGCGTGAGTTTCCTCGACAGCTTTGTCTCGTACAGGCGTTCACCGATTTCGCGCAGGGCTTCGGGCTTGTCGGAGGGGAACTGGCCGGCGATCGGGATGCGTTCTCCGGCCTTTCGGTGGCCGTTGCCGTAGGTGACGGCCGAGGACTCGACCAGGATGGATTCTTCCTGGGCGTCGGTCATCCACCACATCACGGGGGCGTGGACGTGTTCCTTGACCGCCTGGGGGAAGTAGGCCGTTGCGGAGAGCCCGAAGATGGGCCGCTCCACGCCGGCGGTGATCAGTGAGACGAGTCCGCCGAGCTCCGACACGTAGGTGTGCGGGTCGCCGGCCATGTGCTGCGTGGAGAGCTTGGCGTCCTTCTCCGGGTTCTTCATACCGGTGACCCGGTAGCCGTTGATCGGCCTGCCGATTGTTCCGTGCGGAAGCACGTCGGCGATGCCGCCGGAGCGCATCGAGTCGATGATGCGGTTGGCGCTGAGCAGCCCGGAGTGACGCAGGGACTGGGCGGTGTCGCGCAGAACGGCGAGCGACACGTCCAGTTCGCTCATCAGCGTGCGGATGAGGAGGTGGTCGATGGCCCGGTTGCGTGTGCGGCCGTCGCTGATCATCGGAGCGAGGGCCTCGTGGAGCCTGAGTTTGAGCGCGTCGCGCTGGTTGATGCCGCGCGGCGACACGACGGCCCCGAGGACGCTGCTCACTCGTTCCCACTCGGGGTCCAAGAGCATGGGTGCAGGAGCCGTCTCGTCGTCTTCGCCGAGGTCGGGTGCCGGTACCAGGGCGTTGAGCCGGGCGATGGCCTCGGCGGGAAGCGGCTGGCCATCGCTGACCGGGTATTCGGGGAACAGGAGGCTGATGAGCTCGCGGTCCTTGGAGCGTGGCAGGCGCCAGCCCTCGTAGTCGTATTCGTGCCTCAGCCGCGGGACTCGGGCGTCGTCGTGGTGGTTGAGGCGGAATGCCTTGGTGCACAGGCCGGTCAGCAGGGACTCGGCCATGAGCCGGACGTGGCTGACCGGTTCGATGAGCTGGTCCTCGAAGCGCAGAGGAAGGTGCTTGGCCGCGGTGTCCAGGACCTGCGGTTCTGCGGTCCACGGGCGCCGGGAGTGCAGGTCGACCGTGGTGGCGCAGCGGTCGACGGCGACGGCCTGGAAGGCGTCGATCTCGTCGATGATGACGAAATCGCTGGCGCGGAGCACGAACTCCCGGACGGTGACGGACCGGACCGGGCGGCCGTCGATCTGGATGCCCACCCGCATGGTGCCCTGGATGAAGTTGTGGTGGTTGGTGACGATCACCGTGGCGTCAGCGGCCTGGTAAGCGGGGGTGAACTTGCCGCAGGTCGGGATCCAGGGGCAGGCCAGCATCTCTCCGCCGCCGCGCAGGCTCAGACAGTTCTCCTTGCCGGGGCGGTAGATGCCGGCGGAGTCGAGCCAGTGCTGCTGTGCGCATCCATAGGCGAGGTGGTCGACGTCACGGCGGCCACGCTTGCCCCATTCCCCGGGGGCGTCGGGGTCCTCCTTGACGAGGGCCGCGTGCTTGAGGGCCCGATCGTGCCGTGAAGACGGCGACATCAGCGGAGCGCACGTCGCCAGGTGCTCGGTCTTGCCCGCCTCATGCAGGATCTCGAGGTCGCGGCTGATGTCCCAGACGGAGGCGAGCGTGGCCTTCACATCAGGGACGAGGAGGGTGATGCGGTAGTCGTTGAGCGCGGCCCACGAGCCCAGGAGACGGACCAGCACGGACTTACCGGTTCCGGTGGGCGCGTGGAAGATCTGGGTGCAGCCGGCCAGGAGCTCCAGCACGTTGACGGTGTCGGTGTCACGGGCCTTGACCCGGTCGAGCAGGCCCGTCAGCACCTTGTGCAGCCAGGGGCCAGCCTCTGTGTCCTCGTACTGGGTGTCCAGGAGCTGTGCGATGTCCTTGAGATCTTGGACGTAGACCGGGACCGTGCCGGCGTTGGGCCGGGTCGTGAGGGCGGGAAGCGTGTCGTGGCCGAGGGGCTGGATGAAAGCGGGAAAGCGGGGGATGGTCACGCGCCCATGGACGATCTCATTGCCCTCGGTGCGCTCACTCGTCTCGTACGTCTGGCCCGGCGCTGCGAACTCGTGGGGCTTGCGCCGGCTGCTCGGCCGCCGGTAGGGCGCGAGAAGGCTCTTGGCGTAGCCGAGGTAGTCCCCTCCCAGCAGGGGGTAGGCCGCAGTGGCGGTGAGAGGATCACCGGCCAGGGTGAACAGCTGGAGGGTGGTCTCGTCGTCCTCCTCTTCGGCGCTGTCCATGGCGCCCAGGAGGATCCGCGCGGCGGAGGCGAACCGCTTCTCGTCGGCGAGGTCGGGGTTGCTGAGCTTCATCACCTCGGCCACGAGCAGTCGTTCCTCACTGCCCAGCTCATTCCATCTCTCCCATGCCTGCGGTTTGCAGCTGGCGAAGAACGCCGCGTGGCGGAAGGAGGCCAGCGGCTTGCCGTCGTCGTCCTGCTGCGGGAAGTAGTGGGCGGCCAGGGCCAGCGCGGCGCGGACGAAGGCGTCCCTCACAGTCATCTGGCTCATGCCCACGCCACCCCGGCGCTCTGGCAGACCATCTTGGCGAAGTCGGTCATGGCCGCGGCCTTCATTCCGTACTTGTGGCAGGTCACGGTCAGCAGGGGGATCTGGTCGGCCCGGTGGTCGGGAACGACGAGCCATTCGGCGCCGCCCTTGTCGCCCTCGTTGCGGTGCAGGCTCTCGGCCAGGACACGACCGTGGGTGTAGTCCTTCACATCCACGGTGAAGACGTGCGTGTTCCCGTCAGGCCCCTTGACCTCGATGCGATGGTCGTAGGCATCGCTCATCGGCCAGAGCCTGACGGCCTCGTCCACATCGGCCAGTGCGGCGGCCAGCCGCTCCCGCAGAACGGTGTGCAGACGCAGCTCGTGCAGGCCGGGCACACAGGTGTAGCGCCACACACCGCGCTTGAGGGCCAGATGCCCCTCAACCGGCTTCGCCTCCGGCACGACACCCGTGGTGTCCAGCGCGAGAGTTGCCTCGTGGGGAGCCGGGGTGTCGGGGCTGTCCGGATGCAGCTGCGGCGCGTCTCCGGACGTGGGCCGGAACATGAAGCTGGCACCGGTATCGGCGTGACGGCCGTAGAGACAGGCGACGCGGTAGTACTCGCGGCCCGCACTCATCCGCTTGCTGATCTTCATGGGCCACTTGCACACCGTGCAGGGGAACCACCAGGTGCGGTAGACGGCGTGGTAGGGGATCGGCTCGTAGAAGCCGATCGCGTTGAGGGGCAGGCCGCGCTTGTTCAGCTCCGCGGCCGTGCCTGCAGGGCATTCCACCAGCGTGGTGCGGTCCTTGACATACTGGGCGTCACCGCGACCTTTGAGGATCTCGTACATCTGATCCTGGTCGATCTCGTCCTGAAGCTGCTCCTCGGTGAACCGCATCCGGCCGATCCGCCGAAGCCGCTTCAAAATCCGGTGCAGCTGGGAGGTCTCCCACTGCAGATCGAAGGCGTTCCCGGTGACGCAGCCCTCGGCGTCGACAACTGGAAAGTCGAGATCGCCGAAGCCGGACCGGTCCAGCCACGACGGGAGCAGGCCGTCGATGGGACCGCGCAGCCTTCGGCGGAACTCGCCGAACGACAGCGGCACTCCAGGGCCGTACGCGGCGAGCAAGTCCCCGTGATACCGCATCAGCTTTTCGGCCCGGTCCCTCGGGCTCAGGTCCGGGGCATTGATCGTCTGACAGGCTTTGATGAAGGTGAAGTTGATCAGGCGGAACGCCTCGAAATGCGAGAACGTCAGGCCGTCGTCATCGACATGGGTCGTCACGGGAGAGGACCGTAGAGCATGGGTCTGACAATGCCCCTGGAACGGCCTCGGACCGCTCTAAATGATCATTGCGCAGGAGGCGCCGCAGCTGGGTACATCTCCGTGTAGACGTGCAGGTAGGAGGCAATATGCTGCTGCCCGAGAGCGGTGGTGTGCCACCGGTACTCGAGGACGTGCGTATCGCCCGGCGCCATCCGGGGACGTAGTTCTATGAAACCTCTGCTGGGACGCGCTTGGCGCTTCGGCCGATATCCCACAGCGAGGTAGAACAGGGACTTGCCCGTCAGCTCGCTCTCGTGGAGACCTTCCGGGCCGGCCGCGGCGACACGCAGCAGAACGCCCCATAGCCATTCGGACAGCAGGTGCGCGGGAGGCGCCGACTCCGCGGGCTCTCCCAGCCCAGCGCGGGCGCAGGCACGGCCGCGGCGCGTGATCTCCACGAGGGTCCGGTCCACCTCGCCGATCCCCGGAACCTCCACGCGGTCCTTGGTCACTTTGATCAGTCCCAGCCGCTCCAGGGAGTGGAGGGTGGCCCCGGCCCCTTGATCGTGGACGCTGGCGCTCCGCAGGCGCTGCTGAAGGCGCGTGTGACCGACTACTTCGGTGGGTGCGTCGAGAGCGAACGGCAATTTCCGCCACTGCTTGGCCGGCGGCACCCTGACCTGGTTCTGCCGGCGCATCCACATCTCCGTTTCGGTCATCTGGTCATCGCGCAGGATTTCACCCAGATAGACCCGCTGCCGATCATTCAGCCCTTCCCAGCCCTCAACCGCTGACGCCGGCGGACCGTGCCGCTCCCGCTCGGGCAGACGCGGGGGCTCATCTCTCGGCCGCGTGCGCATCCAGGCGTCCATCACCATCCGGACCGGCACCTTGTACAGAGCTGCCAGCTGCTGCACGAGCCGGCCCGTGTGCCCCGGCTTCCTCCAGTTCCAGCCGGACACCTGACGGCCCCGCTCCAGGCTGCGGACTTTGTGTGCGTCCACGAACAGATCACGGCCGACGGCAGTCGCGCGAAGACGGGTGGCGACCTCTTCTGCGGTGAGGCCAGCGGCATAGCGGAGGTCAACTAGTGTCTCGGACCCGCTGGGCGTTCCCGTGAGGTCGGCGGTGGTGCAGCCCAGAGCATCGGCGAGCCGCCGCACGTTCCTGGCTTCAGGTACATACCTGCCCTCCTCCCAGTACACGACCACGCGGTACGTGACTCCCACGCGATCAGCAAGCTCCTGCGGAGTGAGCCCAGCCTGCTCGCGCAGCGCCCGGATCTTGGTGTGCTCAACGGCCAGCAGATGCCTCGGCATACCCGTAGGGAACCCCAGTGAAGACTTCATGGCAACTACCCGCCGAGTGGCTATCAGCCTGGAGGTGAGTTCAAGCGAGTGCGGGGGAGTGCCCGAAGACCAGTCGCCGTACTTGGTCCACAGGGGCCCCGTACTGTTCCGGAGTATCGAGTGAGTGCTTAGAAGGCGCCTGCCGTATCCCACGTTGATCCACTCTGACCTGCGCTTTACCGACGTCGTGACGGGTAGTCAGGTGTTCTGTGGGACGTATGTGGGATCTGGCCGTTCGAGTGACCCGTGGGACGCTGGCACCTTCCCGTGGTCTCGATAGTGCTTCTAACTCCATCTTCACACCCTCGAAGCCTCCTGCGGAAACAATCCCGCACCTCGTCGGCGTTGGTGATCTCCGAGCCGAGGAGGGGAAGGTGTCGGGCCTGAAGCTGTTCCGCACGGACACGACCAATAGCGGCATGACCGAGGTCATGCCGCGTCTTGCTGAGATCGAGGCAGATGTGCAGAGTCTCGTCGAGGCGCACATGGAGACGCTGCTGGGCGTCCGGTTCCTGGCGAGCTTGATGCTCGTGCCGCCGCAGCGGGCGCACTTCGGCGGGCGGGTGAACAGCTCGGCGTGCTCGTGCTCTAGGACCTTGCGGGCGAAGTGGCCGCCGCGCATCGTCACCATGACCTCGCGAGTCCACGCCTGGGACAGGGTGTTGAGGCTGCCGATCATCACCGTCCGCTCGTCGATCACCGCGATTTTCTGGTGCATGACGTTGACGGGGACGACCATGTGGACGACGGCCCGCAGGTCCGTGATGAGGCTCTGGCTGTCCGGGCGGGCCTGGAGCTGGTCCTGTCGTCGCGGATGAACACGGTCACTCGCACGCCGCGTCCGGCCGCCTCGTGCAGCAGTGGCAGGATGCCGCGCACCCGGTTCGCGACCCACGGCGCCCACAGCCAGACCGAGGCGCGGGCCTTGCGGATCTCGTCCTCGAAAAGCGCATGAGCGGTTGGATGATTGCCGGATTACTGGCCGGCGTGTGGCTGTGGGGGCAGGTGTTCGGGTTCAGTGAGTCCACCGCCACGAAACCGCTGACGGATCCGAAGCCGGCGGCCAGCGCGACGGCCGACCGCTGATGGGACGTCCCCGGCGCGGTCGGGAGCGGGGCAGGCGGGGTCCCGGGCTGCCGGGCGCGAGGCGAGGGCGAAGACCGGCGAGGCGAACCGCTCGGGCATCCTCTCGCCCTTTCGCGCCGTCTGGCGTGCCGTTCACGATCGGTCAGAGGCTCGCAGAGAGGAGTCGGGAGCCCGTGTGAAGCGCTGCAGGAGCCGGGTGAGATCGTCCGCCCAGGACATGATGGTGGGTTCGTCGAAGAGGTCCGTGGAGTACTCGAAGGTGACGGTGATCGTATCGGCGCCGGGTGCCAGGACCGCGTACAACTCGTTGCGGGCCACGTCCGACGTGGGGAGGTCGCGTACCGAGGCCGACAGTGAGCGCATGTCCAGGTGGGGCGGCGGTGTGGTGACCACGGTGAACAGCACGGTCGGGAACAGCGAGTCGCCCGTTCCCGGCGCCACCAGCTCCACCACCTCCGTCAGCGGCAGTTCCTGGTGGTCGAGCGCGGTGAAGAGCGTCGTGCCCAGCCGTGTCACCAGGTCGGCGAAACTGTCGGCCTCGCCCGGCCGGGCGCGCAGCAGGACAGCGTCGCCCAGGAGCCCCACCACATCGGACCGCTCGCGACGGGCGCGGTTGGCGCTGGACGCTGCCAGCACCACGTCGGGCGGCCCGCCGCACAGCGCGGCGACCCATGTGGCGAACGTCGCGGCCAGTACGACGTACGGCGTCGTCCCCAGGCGGACGGCGACCTCCGCGACCCGCTTCGGGATGTCTCCGTCGATGACCCAGGTGTGCAAGGCGCCCTGGCCGGACAACTTCGCGGGGCGCGGCCGGTCGTACGGCAGCGGCGGACGCAGGGGCACCCCGTCGAGTTCGGTGCGCCAGAACCGTTCGAGATCCGCCCTGCGGTCGTCACTCAGCTGGTGTTCCGCCCTGGCGACGTCGGTGAACTGTACTGAAACAGGCGGGAGTTGGCTGGCGGTGTTCTGATGGCGGGCGTTGTGGAGCTCCCCCAGTTCGCGCCAGACGACGCCCATCGACCAGCCGTCGCACACGGCGTGGTGGAACACCGTCACCAGTACCCAGCGATCCGGACCGAGTCGCGCCAGCCGGAAGCGGAACAACGGCGCGCGGTCCATGGAGAACGGGCGCGTGGCCTGGTCCCGGCACCACCGCTCGACGGCCTCGTCGTCGGCGTGCCCCGTCAGGTCGTCCACCTGCAGGTCCACCGGCACCTGGGCCAGCACCTCGACCACGAAGCGCCCGTCACGCCGGACGGCCCTGCTCCGCAGCGCGTGATGGCGGTCCACCAGGTCCTCCAGGGCGCCCGCCAGGTTCCGTGGGTCGAGGTCGCCGCACAGGTCGATGCGGTGCGCGACGTTGTAGACACCCGGATCGGCGTGTTCGTGGTGCCGGTGCCACAGCCTGCGCAGCGTGGACGTCATCGGTGCCGTGTCCACCACCCGCTCGGCGGGCGCGGGACGTTCACCGCGTGCCGCCACACCCCGGATCGTGGGGTTCAGGAAGAACTCGGCCATTGACAGTTCCCTGTCCAGCCGGTCCGCCATGCGGTTCAGCAGCCTGATCGCGCTCAGGGAGTGGCCGCCGAGTTCGAAGAAGGACCGGGTCACCGGCACCCGGCCCACGCCGAGCTCCTCGCACCACAGCTCGTGCAGGGCGTTCTCCAGGGGGGTGGCGGGCCGCGTGTCGGCACCCGGCGCCGCGTCCTCCGGCTCGGGCCCGGGCGCGGGCAGCATCTCCCGGTCCAGCTTGCCCGAGGTGTTCACCGGTAGCCGCTCCAGCCGCACCCAGTGGCGGGGCACCAGGTGGCCGGGCAGCTCCGCCGAGAGCGCCGCGCGCAGCGCGCCCAGGTCGGCATCCTGTGCCGTGGGCACCACGTAGGCGACGAGCTCCTGGTCGCCGTGCGGGTCGCGCCGGGACACGACAGCCGTGTCCCGGACGTCGGGCAGGGCGCTCAACGCCTGCTGCACCTCGCCCGGTTCGACCCGATGTCCCCGGATCTTGACCTGGTCGTCCCGGCGGCCGACGTACTGGAGCGTGCCGTCTGTGCGCCAGCGCCCGAGGTCCCCCGTCCGGTACAGCACGGAGCCCGCGCCGTCCGCGAGGAACGCCTCTGCCGTCTCGGCGGGCCGGGCGTGGTAGCCGTGGGCGACCGCGGCGCCGCCCACGTGGATCTCACCGACCGTGCCTGGCGGAACCTCCCGCCCGGTGCCGTCCAGCAGGGTGATCCGCACGCCCGGCAACGGCGTGCCGATCGGCGGCCACTCCTCGCCTTCGGGGTCGACCCGGTGCGAGGTGACGATGACGGAGGTCTCCGTCGGCCCGTACTGGTTGTACAGCGCGCACCCGGGGTGCGCGGCGAGGAACCGGCGGAACGCGCCGGTGAGCTGAAGTGCCTCGCCGGCCGAGAACAGCTCCCGCAGGGACGGCAGTTCGGGCCCGGACTCGACGAGGTACCGGAGCGGGGTGCACGGCATGAACATCCGCTCCACCCCGTGGCGGCGCACCGCCTCCGCGACCGCCGCCGGGTCGTGCCGCACCTCGTCGTCGATCAGGACCAGCGCCGCCCCCGAGCACAGCGTCGTGAAGATCTCCTGCACGCTCACGTCGAACGCGGGCGACGTCCACTGCAGGGTGCGCAGCGCGGAATGGCCCGCCAGGTGCCCGCGCACGAGGTTGACCGGGCCCCGGTGCGGCACGACGACCCCCTTGGGGCGGCCGGTCGAGCCCGAGGTGTAGATGCAGTACGCGGGGTCTTCGGGCCGCGCGCCGTCCGCCGGGCGGGCCTGCGCCGGATCGCCGTCCACCTGCTCCACGAGCCGTTCCGGCCCGTCCGGGGCATCCGCCCCTAGCCCGGGATGCCGCGCGAGGACGGATGCGGAGGTCAGCAGCAGCACGGGCGCGCCGTCGTCGAGGAGCGCGGCGAGCCGAGGGGTGGGCAGGGACGGGTCGAGCGGCAGATACGCGGCGCCGCTCTTGAGCACCCCCAGCACCGCGGCGATCAGTTCCGGGCCGCGCGGCAGCAACAGCGCCACCCGCTCCCCGCGCACGGCACCCCGGGCACGCAGATCGTGGGCGAGCGTGTTCGCGCGCCCGTCCAGCTCCCGGTAGTGGATGCTCTGCGCCCCGCTCACCAGGGCCACGGCGTCCGGCGTCCGCCGTGCCTGCCGCTCGAACAGCCCGTGCAGGGTGTCCTCGACGGCGGGCGACGGCTCGTCCAGGCGCCCCAGCCTCGCGACGGCCGCGCGGTCGGCGCCGGTCACGGCCGTCAGTTCCCGCAGCGGCGCGCCTGGGGTGGCGAGGGCACGGCGCAGCACCTGTTCCACGTAGTGCGTGAAGCGGCGCACGGTCGCTTCGTCGAACAGGGCCGTGTCGTACTCGACCATGAACCGCACGCCGTCGCCGTGGTGCGTGAAGTAGACGCTCAGGTCGAACGGAGCCCGCGCGCTCGGCACGTCGAGCAGCGTCGCGGAGAGCCGGGGCGGGTCGAACTCCGCCTCGCCCTCGTTCTCGTACTCCACCATCACCTGGAACAGCGGATTGCGTCCCGGGTCCCGAGGCGGGTTGAGCGCTCCCACCAGCTCGTCGAAGGGGACGCCGCTGTGCTCGTACGCCGCGGTGCTGCCGGCGCGCACGCGGTGCAGCAGCGTGGGGAAGTCCGGGTCGCCGGCGAGGTCCACGCGCAGCGGCACGGTGTCGAGGAAGAGGCCGACATGGCGGTCGGCACCCGCGGGCCGGGCGGCGAGGACGGTGCCGAGGACCACGTCGTCCTGGCCGCTCGTCCGGCCGAGCACCGCCGCGACGGCGCCGGT
>NZ_JBEXSH010000118.1:6771-15017 GCF_040613555.1 Streptomyces sp. NPDC006265 | reverse complement strand
GCGTGCCCCGCAACGGGGAGACCTTCGACGCACCCGAGGCGACCGCCGCCCTAGGCTGACCCCCATGCCACCGGCCAAGAAGCGCACCCGCAGCTACGACCCCGCCAAGATCCGCGCGGCGGTGCTCGCCCAGTTCGGGAACGTGCGGCAGGCCGTCCACACCCTCACGCCCGGACAGCTGGCGCTGCCCACCCGGCTCGGCGACTGGACGGTCCGGGAGCTCGCGGCGCATGTGGCCATGGCCGTGGAGACCGTCAGCCGCAACCTCGACCGCGAGGAGCCGGCGAAGACGGAGCTCACCCTCCTCGACTGGCCCTTCGCCACCGCCGCCCGGGCCGCCGACATCGACGACGGCACCCGGCGGCTCGCCGAAGCCAACCCCGACCTCGGCACCCTCTACGCCGCGACCGAGGAACGCCTCACCAGGAACCTGGCCGACACACCCGGCGCCCGTCTGCTCGCCACCCGCACCGGTGCCCTGTCCCTCGCCGACTACCTGGTCACCCGTACCGTCGAACTCGTCGTCCACACCGACGACCTCAACGCCGCCGTCCCCGGCCTGGACATCACCTACGACCGGCAGGCCCTGGCCGCCTGCACCCGGCTGCTGGCCGACGCGCTCGCCGCCAGGGCGCCCGGCGGTTCGACGGAGGTGAGGGTGCCGCCGTACGCGGCGGTGCAGTGCGTGGAGGGGCCGAGACACACCCGGGGCACCCCGCCCAACGTCGTCGAGACGGATCCGCTGACCTGGATCCGGCTGGCGACCGGGCGGCTGGCCTGGGCCGAGGCCCTCCAGGGTGCCAAGGTCAGCGCGAGTGGGGAGCGCGCGGATCTGTCGGCCCACCTGCCGCTGATGGCCTGAATGCTGATGGCATCAGAAGGAATCCCCGCCGTAAGGGGAACCGATCCCGCCGGGTCCCCCGTCGAAGTGGCATGGACAGGCAGAAGCAGCGCATGGCCCTGACGGCCGCCGCCATGCTCGTCCCGCTCATGGCGGCCTGCGGCAGCGAGAAGGCGGACGGCGGCAGCGGCTCGGTCGGCGCCGACAAACCGGTCACCGGCGTGCGGTGGAGCGTGGACAGCGTCACCGCGGACGGCAGGACGCACAAGGCCCCCACCGGCGCCCACGTGACCATCGACAAGGGCCGGGCCGAGGGCAGCTTCGGCTGCAACAACTTCAGCGCCGAGGCCACCGTCGACGGCGACCGCGTCCGGCTGGGCACGACCAGGGCCACCGAGATGGCCTGCGAGAACAAGCCCATGGAGTTCGAGACGACCCTCGCGCGGGCCTTCTCCGACCAGGAGCTGAAGGCGAAGGTGGACGACGACCGCCTCACCCTCACCACCGACCGGGGTGACACCGTCCGCCTGACCAGGGCGAAGGACGCCCCGCTGGCCGGCACCAAGTGGACCGTCACGACCCCGAACTCCGACGGCCGGGCCCACCTCACCTTCGACGAGAAGAAGGGCACGGTCTCCGGCAGCCTCGGCTGCAACAAGGTGAACGCCAAGGCCACGGTCAGCGACGGCCATATCACCCTCGGCCCCCCGGCCACGACCCGAATGATGTGCGAAGACTCACTCATGGACGGCGAGAAGACGCTGCTGCGTCTTTTCGACGGGAAGCTGAAGTACGGAGTCGATCACCAAATCCTCACGCTGACCAGCGAAAACGGTACGAGTGTGCGAGCGGTCGCCGAGCGGTGATCCACCGGAAAGCCCGGTATCCCCAATTCGGACCAGTGGTCGACCTCGCCTACACTCGGTGGCGTGCCACGTGGTGACGGACGACTCAACCACGACCTGCTCCCCGGTGAGAAGGGCCCCCAGGACGCTTGCGGCGTCTTCGGTGTCTGGGCTCCGGGCGAAGAGGTCGCCAAGCTCACGTACTTCGGGCTCTACGCCCTCCAGCATCGAGGCCAGGAATCCGCGGGAATCGCGGTCAGCAACGGCTCACAGATCCTCGTCTTCAAGGACATGGGCCTGGTTTCCCAGGTCTTCGACGAGACCTCCCTCGGTTCGCTCCAGGGTCACATCGCGGTCGGTCACGCCCGCTACTCGACCACCGGTGCCTCCGTCTGGGAGAACGCCCAGCCGACCTTCCGCGCGACCGGACACGGATCCATCGCGCTCGGCCACAACGGCAATCTCGTCAACACCGCCCAGCTCGCCGAGATGGTCGCCGACCTGCCCAAGCAGGAAGGCGGCCGCACCCCGCGCGTCGCGGCGACCAACGACACCGACCTGCTCACCGCGCTCCTCGCGGCCCAGGTCGACGAGGAGGGCAAGCCGCTGACCATCGAGGAGGCCGCTCACACGGTCCTCCCGAAGGTCCGGGGCGCCTTCTCGCTCGTCTTCATGGACGAGCACACCCTGTACGCGGCCCGCGACCCGCAGGGCATCCGCCCGCTGGTCCTCGGCCGGCTGGAGCGCGGCTGGGTGGTGGCCTCCGAGTCCGCCGCCCTCGACATCTGCGGCGCCGCTTACGTCCGGGAGATCGAGCCGGGCGAGTTCGTCGCCATCGACGAGAACGGCCTGCGAACCTCCCGATTCGCGGACGCGAAGCCCAAGGGCTGTGTCTTCGAATACGTGTACCTGGCCCGCCCGGACACCGATATCGCGGGCCGGAACGTGTACCTCTCCCGCGTGGAGATGGGCCGCAAGCTCGCCAAGGAAGCGCCCGTCGAGGCCGACCTGGTGATAGCGACCCCGGAGTCGGGCACGCCCGCGGCGATCGGCTACGCGGAGGCCTCCGGCATCCCGTTCGGCGCCGGCCTCGTCAAGAACGCGTACGTCGGCCGGACGTTCATCCAGCCCTCGCAGACCATCCGCCAGCTGGGCATCCGCCTGAAACTGAACCCGCTGAAGGAAGTCATCAAGGGCAAGCGCCTGGTCGTAGTCGACGACTCGATCGTGCGCGGCAACACCCAGCGGGCCCTGGTCCGCATGCTCCGCGAGGCGGGCGCGGCCGAGGTCCACATCCGGATCTCCTCGCCGCCCGTGAAGTGGCCCTGCTTCTTCGGCATCGACTTCGCCACCCGCGCCGAGCTCATCGCCAACGGCATGACGATCGACGAGATCGGTACCTCCCTGGGCGCCGACTCCCTGGCCTACATCTCCATCGACGGCATGATCGAGGCGACCACCATCGCCAAGCCGAACCTGTGCCGCGCCTGCTTCGACGGCGAGTACCCGATGGAGCTCCCGGACCCCGAGCTGCTCGGCAAGCAGCTGCTGGAGACGGAGCTGGCCGCCGGCCCGGCCGCCACGGCCGCCGCCGACGCGATCCGCCGCCCGTAGACGGCCCGTAACACCTGCCGTACGACACGAAGGTTCTGCTTAGCCATGTCTGAGAAACCCATTGCCGAGGGCGGCGCCAGCTACGCAGCCGCGGGCGTCGACATCGAAGCGGGCGACCGCGCCGTCGAACTGATGAAGGAGTGGGTGAAGAAGGCCCAGCGCCCCGAGGTCCTCGGCGGCCTCGGCGGTTTCGCCGGCCTCTTCGACGCCTCCGCCCTGAAGAACTACGACCGGCCCCTGCTCGCCTCCGCCACGGACGGTGTCGGCACCAAGGTCGACATCGCCCGCCAGCTGGGCGTCTACGACAGCATCGGCCACGACCTCGTCGCCATGGTCATGGACGACATCGTGGTCTGCGGCGCCGAGCCACTGTTCATGACCGACTACATCTGCGTCGGCAAGGTCCACCCCGAGCGGGTCGCCGCCATCGTGAAGGGCATCGCCGAGGGCTGTGTGCTCGCCGGCTGCGCCCTGGTCGGCGGCGAGACGGCCGAGCATCCGGGCCTGCTGGGCGAGGACGACTTCGACGTCGCCGGCGCCGGTACGGGCGTCGTGGAGGCCGACCGACTGCTCGGCGCGGATCGCATCCGGACGGGTGACGCGGTGATCGCCATGGCGTCCTCCGGTCTTCACTCGAACGGGTACTCCCTCGTCCGCCACGTCCTGCTGAACCAGGCGGGCCTGGCGCTGGACGCGCACATCGAGGAGCTCGGCCGCACCCTCGGCGAGGAGCTCCTGGAGCCCACGAAGATCTACTCGCTGGACTGCCTGGCCCTGATGCGCACCACCGAGGTGCACGCCTTCAGCCACATCACCGGCGGCGGACTCGCGGCCAACCTCGCCCGGGTCGTCCCGGACGAGCTGCACGCCATCGTCGACCGCTCCACCTGGACGCCGGCCCCGATCTTCGGCCTCGTCGGCCGCACGGGCAGCGTCGAGCGCCTGGAGCTCGAGAAGACCCTGAACATGGGCGTCGGCATGATCGCGATCGTGCCGCAGGAGTCCGTGGACGTGGCCCTGACGACCCTCGCCGACCGCGGCGTGGACGCCTGGGTGGCCGGAGAGATCACGGACCGGGGCGAGCACACCACTGGTGCCGCCCTGATCGGTGACTACGCGAGCTGAAGCACGGGGGAATGACCCTGCAGGCAGCACAGAACCCGGTCGGTGACCTTCAGCCACCGACCGGGTGAGTGCTCAGTGCAGGGTCAAGCGCCGCGACGATGCTGCGAGGACTGGTCGTCCTCGTCGTCGTCGTCCTCATAGAGGTCGGCGTACCGTGCGTACAGGTCCTCATCATCATCGTCTTCGAGCGGCTCGCCGTTAGGCGGCTGCGGATTCGAAGGCGATGCACCCAGCTCCTCGGCCAGGCGTGAGAGGTCAGTCCCACCGCTGTTGTACTTCAGCTGGCGGGCGACCTTCGTCTGCTTGGCCTTGGCCCGGCCGCGCCCCATGGCTCGACCCCCTCAACGACGGGGCTCGACGGCCCCAGAGTCTTGACACGCGTTCATGGTCCGGCACGGACTCTCCGCGGAGAGACCGGTCCGTAGGGCTTCCACGGTACCTGAGCCCGCGCCCATACGGTACGTCGCCCACATGACGTGCCCGCGCCCAGGACCTTCGAGGCGCCCCGTCCTCGCTGGTCAACCGCGATTTTAACCACTTATCGACGGTCGACCCGCCGGTAGAAGTGAGAGTTCTCTCTAACTGCCCACCGGCGGGTACCGGCCAAACGTACGAGACGGCGTGGATCAGTCCCGCACCGCCCCCCGGGTCAGCTCGCCCGGCGGGCCAGGGTCGCGTCGTGCATCCGCTGCTCGGCGATCCGGTCGGCCGCGGCGGCCGGCGGAATGCCGTCTTCCTTCGCACGTGCGAATATGGCCAGCGTGGTGTCGAAGATCTTCGACGCCTTCGCCTTGCACCGGTCGAAGTCGAAGCCGTGCAGCTCGTCCGCGACCTGGATGACACCGCCGGCGTTCACCACGTAGTCCGGCGCGTAGAGGATCCCGCGGTCGGCGAGGTCCTTCTCCACGCCCGGGTGGGCGAGCTGGTTGTTGGCCGCGCCGCAGACCACCTTGGCGGTGAGCGCGGGCACGGTGTCGTCGTTCAGCGCTCCGCCGAGTGCGCACGGGGCGTAGATGTCGAGGCCCTCGGCGCGGATCAGGGTCGCGGTGTCGGCTACGGCCGTGACGCCCGCCGGGTGCGCCGCGAGGATCCGGCCCACGGCGTCCTCGCGGACGTCGGTGATGACGACCTCGGCGCCCTCGGCCCGCAGGTGCTCCACCAGGTGGTGGCCGACCTTGCCGACGCCGGCGATGCCGACCCGCTTCCCGCGCAGCGAGGGGTCGCCCCACAGGTGCTGCGCGGAGGCCCGCATGCCCTGGTAGACGCCGTAGGCGGTGAGGACGGAGGAGTCCCCGGCGCCGCCGTTCTCCGGCGAGCGGCCGGTCGTCCAGCGGCACTCGCGGGCCACGACGTCCATGTCGGCGACATACGTGCCGACGTCGCAGGCGGTGACGTACCGGCCGCCGAGCGAGGCGACGAAGCGGCCGTAGGCGAGGAGCAGCTCCTCGCTCTTGATCGTGTCCGGGTCGCCGATGATCACGGCTTTGCCGCCGCCGTGGTCGAGACCGGCCATGGCGTTCTTGTACGACATCCCGCGGGCGAGGTTCAGCGCATCCGCGACGGCCTCGGCCTCGTTCGCGTACGGGTAGAAGCGCGTACCGCCGAGTGCGGGGCCCAGGGCGGTGGAATGGAGGGCGATGACGGCCTTGAGGCCGCTCGCACGGTCCTGGCAGAGCACGACTTGCTCATGTCCGCCCTGGTCCGAGTGGAACAGGGTGTGCAGTACATCAGCAGGTGCGCCGGTTACGTCGGTCACTGTGGTGACTCCTGAGTAGGTGCGGCGGGTGGAGACCAGCTCCCGTGGGACTCCCCCCGCGCTTTTGGCTGTGGGGGAGGGTGGCGGGGACTGTTGAGCATGAGATTAGAGCCTGGTGGGCCCCGACGGCCGCACAGTGCACAGGATCACCTCCGGCCGGAGTACACCCGTGCGACGATTTGCATAGATTCCCGCGCGATCGTGAGCGGGTTCCGCAGGTTTTCGCGGCGGTGCGCGGGGGAGGGAGCAGGCGTGCCCAAGGTGACCTCGGTGATCGTCCCCTACGCGACCTACCTGCGCGTGTACGAACCGCTGGCCGCCTTCCCCGAGCCGGAGCGCAGCCAGTGGGCCCGCTACGCCCGCCGTACGGACCGCCCCTCGTACCAGGACGAACTCCGCCGCGCGCTCGCCGACTTGGCCTCCACCCCGCCGGTCCCGGTGCCGGTGCACGAGAGCGATGACGCCTTCGTCCTCGACGTGGACGGCGTCGTCTGCGTCTGCCCCTGGCGCACCCGGCTGCGCGGCTGGCTGGCCCTGGAGGAGCTCTCCGAGGAGCTCCCCCCGCCCGTGATGGACGCGGTCCTGCCGCCCGTCCTGCGACGCCAGGCGGCCCAGGACTACGAGCGCTGGCTGACGATCAACCCCGACGCCCGGCCGTGGATCCGTACGGCCACCTGGCAGGTGCCGATCAACTGGTTCGTGCTGGTCTCCGACGAGGAGCGCGAGTACGACAAGGGCGCCTCCGTCGACAGCCCGCCCGTGCTGCGCTACCGCACCCCCATGGTCCAGGCCCGGCGGCGGGTGGCCCGGGGGCTGCGCGCCCTGCGGGAGGCGATGAACGAGGGGCCGCTGATCGACGGCCTGATGGACGTCGGCCGCTGGCTGGAGGAGTTCCACCCGCGCTCGCTGGTGGAACTGGACTACGGCGGCCTGGTGCACGTGGTGCCGACCGGGACGCTGGAGGACGACCATTCCGCGGCGGACGTGGCCGAGGGCATCGCCGCGCTGCGCCGGGGCGACGGGGCCGGCGCGGGGGAGGCGTACGCCCGGCTCGTGGAGCGGTGGCGTTCCGTACGGAATCTGCGGTCGGCCAACTGACGCCTGACCTTGATGTCCGTACAGATCGCTCGCATTCGGTCACGAACTGACGTTTGACGAACCGCCCGATTTGGGGTTTCGTCCTCGCACCGAGTTCCTGAAGCGGGCTGTGCGTCTCCTGAGGCTTAGTCAACAAGGGGCGTAGGGCCCGATCCGGGCAGACCTCTCAAGTAGGCCAAGCGTGACGGACTACACGTACGAGGCTCTTGCGCCCCTTGCCCCTCCTCATGCCAAAATAGGACAAGGAGTCCGGGGAGGACTCCTTCCGTCCTATGGTGCTGCACTATGGGCGGAATCTCAGCATTGCACGCTTTGGGGGGCCTGGTGACTTCCTGATCGCCCTGTGACTGATCGTCACAGCGGTGTGACTGTCCGCTATGGCATGGTCCATCGGCTTCCGTCGCTGATGAACACCTGGAGGGGCAATTCCATCGGTTTGGCCGACGCGGCTGGACAGATGGTGTAGTTGTAGTGCCGAGGACAAGCCGTTCGTCCTATAACCGACTCGACTCGCGTCCGCCATTTCGGGCAACGCGGGTCAAGGTGCAGAATTTAGAGGAAAGAACCGAGAAGGTTCGGTTCTCCCGAGGAGGCCGCTCATGACCGCTCGCACCCCTGATGCCGAGCCGCTGCTGACCCCGGCTGAGGTCGCCACCATGTTCCGCGTCGACCCCAAGACGGTCACGCGGTGGGCGAAGGCCGGCAAGCTCACGTCGATCCGCACGCTCGGCGGGCATCGGCGCTACCGCGAGGCCGAGGTCCGCGCTCTGCTCGCGGGCATCCCGCAGCAGCGCAGCGAGGCCTGAACAACTGAATAGTCGGGCAAACCGGCCGGTCCCCCACTGGCCGTAGCGCCCGGAACCACAGCTCCAAGCGACGCGGGATCCTGCCCCAACAGGCCCCACGCCCAAGCCAGTCAGAGCTTTCCAGGCATGCAACAGGGTGCGTCGTCGAAGAGCCGGGAGGA